>CAYSQQ010000163.1:0-1717 GCA_964433275.1 uncultured Thermotogae bacterium | reverse complement strand
AAGCCGAATCCTAATAAATGGGGTGCAGATCGCTTAAGCTCCTACAAACCCTCTTTGAGATCGTTCTTTGCAGATTTGGCAGAACTTATAATGGTCGGCAATTATTCTTCCCGGTCAACGACAATTAGTTTTCCCGTTCTCCGCTTGTAGGCACATCAACAGTACACGCGGCGAGTGAGCTTTCGCGCTGGTATCTATGGTAAGGAAGATTTACCTCGTTTCCGATGAATAAAAGCTATCTACATCGCGGTCGCGCGGTATGTGGAACTGCAGCTATAATCCCGTTGGTGAGTCAGGATTTCCACCTCTATTACAGTCCTCTGATGTCAAATTTCCTACCACTTCAGAATCCCTGAAATAACATTCCAACTGCGCAATTCGCTGGGCAAAGAGGAGAAATCAGACAACCATAAAGACCGGCTGATAGCGTAACGCAAGTAGACGAAAACGCTGACCGTCAATTTCGGTACGGCGCCACATCTACTTGATATCAACGGCAGATAAGTCTATAATAAACCATCTTACCTCACGGAGGCGGCATAAGATGGAGAAGATTCATCCTTTCTATCTGGCCCGGTTAAGTATTCGCCTGACTTTTAGCACAACGGTTGCACTTTCTGTTCAACCAACGGCTTGCCTGCCTAATATTAACGCCCTTGGTGGGGCGCCTATCTAAGACAACAATCCCGTTAAATTCCACGAGTTTGGTATGTAACTGGTCTCTATCCAGTCGTTGAATCGATTAAAATAGGAGGTTGCGATGCCTAAAAGTCGAGATCTGATTTCTACAGAAAAAATGCGCTCGATATTGACGATAAAGAGCGAAATTCACAATGCAGCAGGAGATTATCTCCGCGCAAACGGGTTCATTGAGATCCTGCCGGTGATCCTCTCTCCGGTGACCGATCCCCTTACACACACAACATTAGCAGGCGAGGTTGACTACTATGGTCACAGACTACAACTGACCAAAAGCATGATTCTCCACAAACAGGCTGCCTTGCGCACCCTGGATCGTATCTTCTCTTTTTCGCCGAATATCCGTCTCGAACCGGTGCACTATGCCGATTCCGGGAGATACCTTGCTGAGTTCGTACAACTTGACCTTGAAGTAAAGGACGGAACTCGAGATCAATTAATCTCGCTGGGCGAAGAGATGCTGACCACAGTGATTGCCCATATACAGAAGAATTGCCGGGACGAATTGGATCGATTAAGTCGCGACCTGGCGCTTCCCAGCATCCCTTTTGAGCGGATCACGTACGAGAAAGCGCAACAGACCTTTGGTAGAGAGTTCGACATTCCGCTGTCACAGGCTAAACAGGACCCGATCTGGATAGTTGATTTTCCACTTGCAATACGGGAATTTTACGACCGCGAAGATGAAGCACGACCAGGTATTCTGGTGGACATGGATCTCATTTATCCCCATGGATTCGGCGAGGCCCTCTCCGGCGGCGAACGAGAGTATACGTTAGATCGGATATTGACTCGACTAACACAAAGCGGCATCACGCACGCGCAACTGGCCGCCTATTTAACGATAGTGAAAGAAGGAATTCCGCCTTCAGCCGGTTTTGGCATCGGAATCGAACGCTTGACCCGTTATATCTGCGGATTAGAGCGAATCGAAGCTGCGAGACTCTTTGCCAAGCCACCGGGGACGATTCTCTCGATATAAACAGAGATTCACGGTTCGGAAAAGGAGGTTCGGAAA
>CAYSQQ010000162.1:0-1828 GCA_964433275.1 uncultured Thermotogae bacterium | reverse complement strand
GTTAAAAGACTCTCTGGGCGCTATTATCCTCGCCCATAATTATCAGCGACCTGAGGTACAGGAAATCGCTGATTTTTGCGGCGACTCACTCGAGTTAGCTCGTCGTTCGGCAGACCTCACCGCGGAGATGATCGTATTTTGCGGCGTGCGGTTCATGGCGGAGACAGCGGCGCTGCTCAATCCGGATCGCCCCGTACTGCTGCCAGAAGAGGGAGCGCTCTGTCCTCTGGCTGCTCAGATCGACCCCCACACACTGCAGGAGTGGAAAGACCGTTATCCTGGTTTGCCTGTTGTCTGTTACGTAAATTCGACGGTAGAAGTAAAGGCCCATTCCGATATCTTGTGTACATCGGCCAACGCGGTGGCAGTAGTGGAGAGTCTCGATTCCGATGGAGTTCTATTCATCCCCGACGGCAACCTGGGCCATTATATCTCGACGCAGACAGAAGTTACAGTGATCAGCTACCCAGGGAATTGCTATCTCCATGATCGGATCACGCTGCGGGAGATCGAAACGGCGCGTCATGATCATCCTGCCGCTCAGGTCTTGGTCCATCCGGAATGCCGACCGGAAGTAGTAGTTGCAGCTGATGCCGTTTTAAGTACTGCCGGTATGATCCGCTATGCGCAAGCGGCCGACGCAGATGAGTTTATCATTGCCACGGAGATCGGACTTCTGTACCAACTGCGAAAAAGAGTGCCCGGCAAGCAATTTTACACCGTGGGTGATGGGCCGACATGCCGGCCGATGAAACTTACCACGCTCGATAGTGTGCTGCGAATTCTCCAACACCGACAGCCGGTGATTTCTGTGCCATCTGAGATGAGGCCGGGTGCCCTCCGCGCCCTTCAGCAGATGCTCGTGGTGACATAAATGGAAAGCAGGTGGTCAAACCGAACGGATTCTGCCAACCCTTAGCAGCTATTCAGCAATGATGGAACGTTATCAAATAACAGAAGCAGTACTGCGTGCTTTGCGCGAAGATCTCTCGTTAGGCGACGTGACGACAACAAGCCTCATTCCGCGTGATCTAACAGGCCGCGGGATGATAATCGCTACCGAAGAAGGTCTATTGGCAGGAATCGACGTTGCATGTGAAGTCTTCTACCAGATTGATCCTGCTCTCACTTTCCAATGCCAAGTCAGTGATGGGACACCTCTTACCCCAAACAGAGTAATTGCGTCTATCAACGGGAGATTATCTTCGATTCTCAGTGGTGAGCGAGTCGCGCTCAATTTCCTGCAACATCTGTCTGGAATTGCCACATTAACGACCCAGTATGTAGCTGCTGTCGCTGATACGAAAGTTTGCATCCTTGACACGCGTAAGACGATTCCAGGGCTGCGTCATCTGGCAAAGTACGCTGTAGCAATCGGCGGCGGCAAGAACCATCGGATATGCCTTGGCGATGGCGTGTTGATTAAAGAGAATCATATCACTGCTTGTAATAAGACCGGAATGGGACTTCCAGAGATAATCAAGCAGATGAAACGCAAAACTCCGCATACTCTGCGAGTGGAGATCGAAGTGAGGACGGTTGCTGAGGCCGGCAAAGCAGCAGAAGCAGGGGCGGATATCATTTTACTCGATAATATGAGTTTGGAAGAGATGGAAGAGGCAGTAAACTCAGTCGCTGGCCGGGCGCTGATGGAAGCCTCAGGAAGGATTACACGGGAGAATGTCCGTGCTGTTGCGGCAACCGGTGTTGATCTGATTTCGATCGGCGCACTCACGCATTCTGCTAAAGCGCTCGACATATCATTAGAAATTTGTGTTGATTAACACGTTCTGTGATTAAGGAATTAGGGGGCTACGATTGAATTTTG
>CAYSQQ010000161.1:0-1831 GCA_964433275.1 uncultured Thermotogae bacterium | reverse complement strand
TTACCTTGCCTGGAGCGTGAGGAGCCAAGAAATAAAGACGTGGCTTCTATCGCCCTGCAACTCGTTCGAATGATAGATGAGTCAGAAAAATGACCGGTCAGCAAGCGGTAATCGCCGGTTCTCTGTTTCGTCTCATCACTCTCAGAAGACAAAGACCATCATCAGATCGTTCACATTGGTGTTGGTGGGGCCGGAGATGAGGAGATCTCCGGTCTGCTGTAATAAGGGATAGGAATCGTTCTGTGCAAGGAAGTTTAGCGGATTCAATCCCAGAGCATGTGCGCGTTGCACTGTTTCACCGTCTACCATCCCCCCTGTAGCATCAGTAGGTCCATCTGTGCCGTCGGTTGCCAAGCTAACAATGATTACATCCTTTAATCCAGCGAGGCTGATCGCTGCTGATAGCGCCAACTCCTGGTTGCGACCTCCCTTGCCGTTGCCGCACATGGTAACCGTTGTCTCTCCGCCGCTGATTATCATCGCTTTACGCGCGATGGGATTATTGCTATTTACAACCTCGCTTGCGATCGCGGCGAAGAATTTGCCGGCTTCTCTTGCTTCACCCTCTATCCGGGTGGAGAGTAAAAGCACGTTGTATCCCCTTTCAGTCGCTTGTTCGATTGCGGCTCGCACTGCTATTTCGTTACTTCCCACCACTTGATTGTATGTTCGCGTAAAGATTGGATCATTGGGTTTTGGTGTCTCTGGTATTTCTCCCCGACATCCTTGTTCGATATGGCAGCGTACTGCGGGCGGAATTTCTCGCCACAACTGGTATTGGTCGAGGATCTGATATGCGTCAGCAAATGTCGTCTGATCAGGGACAGTGGGTCCGGAGGCGATCACATCCAATGGATCGCCGATAACGTCGGAGAGGATAAGCGAGACGACTGTGGCCGGATAGGCCAGCCGGGCCAGTCCACCGCCTTTGACGGCGGAGATATGTTTTCGTACCGTATTGATCTCATTGATCGTTGCTCCGCAGCGGAGACACAATTCTGTCACTCTTTGCTGTTCAGCGAGGGTAATTCCTAAAGCAGGGCAGGGAAGGAGAGCCGATCCGCCGCCGGAAAGGAGGAAGATTATCAAATCATCTTCTGTCGCCGATTTACACAGAGCAGTCATCTCCTGTAATCCAGCCATTCCGTTCTCATCGGGAATCGGATGGCCAGCTTCGTTGACCTTTATTCGCGTTGTGGGAAGAGCATGGTTGTACTTTGTATTGACTATTCCGACAGTCAAATAATCTCCTAGAATCTCTTCCATCGTTGCTGCCATGGCGGCGCTCGCTTTTCCACCCCCAACGACAATGATACGCCGATTAGCGCCAAGATCGAAAGACCGCTCACCGATGAGCAGTTGTTTACCTTTCCGGCGCACCCAATTGCCGATTACCTGTTGTGGTGCGACCGCAGTCACAGCGGCTTTTAAGATGGTGAGTATCTCTTCTCGGCGGCTATTGAGGCGCAGAATTGATCGATCGATATTATACATCGTTACCTCTATCGTATTTATTTTGCCGTGTCGTCGATTGAGAAAGCAATCAACGAATACAAACCATGTGCGTCAACAGCGTCGGCGATCGCATTTGATGATCGTATCTGCTCCCACAAGGCAGTCCTGTAGATCGACCCCGTTCAAACGGCAATTCTCATCGATTACACAACCGGTAATCGTGCAGTTCTCGATCACCACATCGTCGAGGATAACAGAGTCCTTTACTGTTGACGATCTTATTCGTACATCGCGGCCGGTCACGGTATCCTGTTTAGCGAAACAGTGATTGGCTTCGATATAGGAGCGGCGATCACCGATATCATGCCAACCATCT
>CAYSQQ010000160.1:0-1859 GCA_964433275.1 uncultured Thermotogae bacterium | reverse complement strand
ATGTCAGTGGTGTGCTTGGTCATTTAATGGAAATCTTACACCAAGATTAGCCGCTAATTCGTGTTAAGTCAAGTACCAGTTATAGCAAGCTCACCGCGTGATTGATATAGATTTGCGGCGCGCGGTATTTCAACGCCAGCGGTATGAGCGAGAGGTTTCACCGCTCCCGTAAGGAACAGGTTATGCGAAAACATCTTTTTTGCAGTATATTTAAGATAAACGGCAAGTTGAGTGATTTCATTGACCGTTGCAATTTTGATAAAGAGATTAAATTCTTTGCATGACAAAACACTGATTCCATACTTGAGAGAACAAACAATAATATCATTATAAAACGCATCGTGACCGAATAATCAAACTGATAACAGGAGGGAGAAGAGATGTATGATCTTGTAATTCGCAGTAAAAATATTGTCACGCCCCAGGGCGTTATTGCTGCCGATATCGGAATCAGTAACGGGAAAATCACAGCTTTGGGAAGCGGTCTACATGGTCAAGCAGTGATCGATGCTGCAGAGATGATCGTTCTTCCAGGAGCGATTGATGTCCATACTCATATGGAGCTCCCTGTAGCTGGGACGAGATCGTCTGATGATTTTTTTACCGGCACGCGGGCGGCAGCACACGGTGGGGTAACAACGATCATCGACTTTACGACCCATCACCGCGGGATGACGATTCCGGAAGCGATCACAGCGCGGCGGGCACAGGCATCCAAAGCAGTTATCGACTACGGACTACGCGCTGAGGTGATCGGGTGGGAGCCGGGAAGTGGTGATCAGTTCGTTGAAGCGCTGGAGATGGGCGTGCGAAGTTTCAAGTTCTTCACCACTTACTATGAGTCAGGGCGGATGACCGATGACGGCGTTCTCTACCTTGCTTTCCAGGAGTTAGCGCGCTGCAGCGGCGTGGCGATGATCCACTGCGAAAACGATGCTATCATTCGCGCTCTGATCAATCAGTTGAGTGCCGAGGACTCACTTGCGATGAGTTACTACCCGCGTTCTCGGCCCGCAATCACCGAAGGAGAAGCGATCACCCGTGTTGCTTACATCGCCCGTCAAACCGGGGTGAGGTTATACATTGCCCATATATCGAGCCGGATCGGATTAGAGGCGCTGGTCTCGGCCAGGCAACAAGGGACGATGATCCTTGGCGAGACCTGTCCGCACTATCTTTTCTTAGATGAGAGCCTCTTTGCGCGACCGGACGGACATCTCTTCTCAGTCGCTCCCCCGCTCCGCACCGACGATGACCAAAATTATTTGTGGACAGGGCTGGTAACTGGTGAATTGGCGGTAGTGTCGACAGATCATTGCCCATTCATGCAAGCACAGAAGGATCCGTTCCGCAATGACTTGACACAGATACCCTACGGCCTACCCGGAGTAGAGACACGCCTTTCCCTGTTATACAGCGAAGGAGTGAGGAAGAGACGCATCGATATCATCAGATTGGCGGAAATAACCGCGACCAATCCGGCACGTATTTTCGGGCTCTATCCGCGCAAAGGGGCGCTCATCGTTGGCGCGGATGCCGATATCGTCATCTTTGATCCGCGCAAACAGGTGAGGTTGCAAATTGATAACCTGCACATGCAGACAGATTTCTCGCCTTATGCCGATATTATAGTGACCGGTTGGCCGCAGACTGTCCTCTCCCGCGGAGAGGCTATCGTCTCTGACGGTCGCTTCAGTGGCGCTCGCGGACGGGGGAAATTCATCCCTGCGAATGCCGTTGACTGGAAAGTCTGTGCTGATGGAACTATTTAGCAGTCAAACGGGGTTAGTATAAGAGGTCAATGAATGCAGAGCACTCTTTAAACATCCGCACAAAGCTTCATCCCGAGCCGGTCGTTG
>CAYSQQ010000159.1:0-1872 GCA_964433275.1 uncultured Thermotogae bacterium | reverse complement strand
CAACATGTCCCATCGCGAGAAATTCGCTATTGAACTAAATAACGATTAATTTCATTTAAATCAGCAAACGGAGATATATTGAGTCTTATTGTTTCGTTCTTGTTTTCAAAGCGATAGCTAATTTGTATTTGGTCATGCTGTGCAGCGGTACTATAAATAGCAATCATCTGCCCTGCCAGTTCAATGATTTTCATAATCTCGTCTTCTTCCTTTGCTGTCCAATCAGTACGTACTAATGCCAACGGTCCCTGATGCGTTGATAGATAGACTCGCACATCCTGGGGAAGGAAGAAATTCTGTAAATTCCGTTTCTCTTCCACTTCGATAGCCAGCACAATTGTAACATCCGGTCCTTTCTTGTAGTAAAAACGAAAGTCGAGAAGACGTAATGCATTCAGCGTAAACTCTTTCTCACAGAGAAGATTGGCCAGCCGTGGGCCGAAGCCGGGATGAGTTAATTTACACCTCTTTTGACGGTCAAACGAGTCTCTATTAACAAGGTTTAAAGTAAAAGCCAATTTTATTAATCGTTCTTTATCGCCTGCTGTGAGGTCGTGCAATTTTTCCGTATTTACCCATCCCTCTTTCTCCGGCCGCGTACGGGGCAGCAACTTAGCTGAGAGAGGGCGTAATAATAGATCACTGAGCCCTGCATCATTGCTGATACGCGCTAATTCACACTTATTCAACCCATTATTGCCGGCTATCTCTCCGGTGACAATGAAATCCGCTTTGATCCGTTTCATATATTGCGCTGAACGCGTCAACATAAGCGTGCGGCAATGGCAACAACTACGAGCCAGTGAAAATTGATCGGTAGACAAGATACCCACCAAATGCTGATGGTCTTTATTTAGCGCCTGACTGCGAAACTGCATTGCCGGCCAAGTCGTTTGAGCTATCTTACGCACCCGCTCGTAATCAGCAAAGAACGGCGAGCGAAAACACAACAACTGTACTTCATCCACCCCATCTGACATCTCCACCAACCGCGTCGCAACAAGGCTGGCTAAGCTTCCTGAGAACAGTGACAGCGCTCTGACCATAGCCCCCCTCTTCAGTAGAAAACAGCAACCTTCTGCTCGGAAAATTACGGTTCGATAAGTCCGTAATTTCCATCTTGACGTTGGTAAATGACATTCGGCGTTCCAGACGCCGCATTCATGAAAACGAGGAAAATTTGATCAGTAGCCGCCAGTTGGAGCGCCGCCTCTTCGGGCAGCATCGGCTTGCGAATAAAATGGTCTGTTCTGATAATCTCCTTGTGCTCCTGCTCCTGGGTAAGAGCGGATAGATCGGTCAATGCATCTACGACCTCATCTGTCTGTTGCAATTCACTTCCCGTCCCCTTATCCTTAATCTTATCTTTATACTTGACCAGTTGTCGTTTAAGCTTGTTGATTCCGCGATCGATCGCTGCATACATATCCTCTGATTCCTCACGCGCCTTAATAACTTTGCGATTAATTAGATGGACGACAAAATCCGCGCTCTGTCTTTCTTTTTCAACTGAAAGAGTAATATCAATACTCATTACCCGATTGAAATAACGGTCAAGCGTCTCTGTTTTTTTTATCGCGTATTCTTTCAGGCTTTTACTAGAACTGTGATGTCGTTCAACAACGTTTATTTTCATTGTCACTCCTTTGCATACTGACTCTTTTGTTCAATCAGAAAGCGATGCGGAAGCAGTCAGAGAAGAGAACGGATGTTGCTATTGCCAACTTCAATTTGCGCCCATGCCACCTGCTATGATGTGTCCATGTCGCGTTGAATCGCAAGAGTGTTAGACCGCCCCTGCAGTGTACCACAAAGTGATTTACCGCTCTTGTAACTACCCAGCTATTTAGGTTGAAGACCGAAGGCTGAAGT
>CAYSQQ010000158.1:0-2048 GCA_964433275.1 uncultured Thermotogae bacterium | reverse complement strand
AATGAGACGTATGATAACACCCCAAGGAACACTGGATGCTAATATGCAACAGGGTCATCAAAGTTCGGAAAGTATCGACTGTAAGACTGACCCGATAGAGGCAGACGTTCTCATCATCGGAAGCGGAATTGCTGGAATATCAGCCGCTCTCCGTCTCGCACGTGATAGTCAGCGTCATATCATCGTCATTACACGTGCGACCGACGCGAAAACGTCAAGCACACACAATGCTCAGGGAGGAATCGCTACATTGGGAGATCATGATTCCTCAGAAAACTTGGTGGAGGATATTCTCCGTGTTGGGGTAAACGCAAGTTGGCGTCCAACAGTAGAAATACTGGCAACTGAAGGTCCGCAACTGGTGGAAAAGATTATCATTGAAGAGGCTGGTGTTCACTTCGACCAGATATCAGCCGATCAATACCATTATACCCGTGAAGGAGCTCATTCCACGGCGCGTATTCTTCATGTGGGGGATCAAACCGGAGCAGCGATCATTGAAGCTCTGCATTCCCTACTGCAAAGCTATCCTAATATCCAACTCGTAACAGAAGCAACAGCAGTAGACCTGATCACTTTTCCGCACCATTCCCTTGATCCACTCTCTGCTTACGAACCGATCACATGCCACGGCGCTTATGTGCTGGACGCTCAAAGCAGAGAGGTGAATCGCTATTTAGCAGGCACAACGATCCTTGCCACCGGTGGGTTCAGCCGACTCTATCGGTATACCACCAATCTTAGTGGAGCGCGCGGCGACGGTCTGGCAATGGCCTACCGCGCCGGCGCCCGTGTCATCAACACAGAATACGTTCAATTTCATCCGACATCATTCGCTATTCCGGAAAGCGAAAATTTCTTGATCACCGAGGCAGTACGCGGTGAAGGCGGCCGCTTGCTAACACCGGACGGCCGCCACTTTATGGATGAATACGCACCTCAGTGGGGGGATCTTGCTCCGCGAGATGTGGTTGCGCGCGCAATTCAGCGGGAGATGACACTACATGATTTTCCTTATGTTTTCCTTGACATCTCACAGGTGAAAAATTTCTCCTCCCGTTTTCCTGCGATCTATGCCCGCTGTCGCGAATATGGAATCGATTTACCAGCGGCGCCGATTCCAGTGGTGCCGGCTGCGCACTACTGCTGCGGCGGCATATGGACGGATCTGTGGGGAAAGACAACGATTCGCAATCTCTACGCTGTCGGAGAGGCAGCCTGCAACGGGGTGCACGGTGCGAATCGTTTAGCAGGAACCTCGCTGTTGGAGGGGCTTGTCTTCGGCGACCGTGCCGGCCGCCATATCGCTGCTGAACCTGTTCATCCTATTTCCGCAACTGCTGTTCCGCCTTGGGAATTTGCACCTAATGGAACACCGGCTGACCCTGCTCTTCTCCACCGCGATTGGCGGTCGATACAGTATACCATGTGGTACTATGTAGGGCTCTCTCGCGATGCGCATCACCTCAGTCGCGCGATCCAAGATTTACTTCACTTACAAAAAAATATTGTGGATTTCTATCGCCAGGCACGGCTCAACGACTCCCTGTTGGGATTACGCAATGCAGTCCAGAATGCGTTAATCGTTGCCGAATCCGCCTGGCATAATCGCCGCAGTATCGGTGTTCACTTCCGAACAGATACCAGTGAGTCTGCTTAAACATCTGACTCTTTCCTGGCGCACAACCTGCCGGTCCTTAAGGTCTAACCAGCAGTCTTATTCTATGTCAGCCATTTTTCAATCCAGTAGAAGAGTGGCGGCTTTGGTGCGCAATGAGTATGATTTGAATATAAAAATAGGCTCCTCACGGTTGAGATAAGGTAGCTCATCAGAGAAGGGCTGAAGAGACCAATTTACGCGCAATTTGCGCGCAGGTGGATTGAATTTCTTGCAGCGGTCTGCCTATGCGTGTCCGCACGTGAGACAGGCTTTGGCAAGAGGCTTGAAAAGTCCGACAATTAAGGAAAAGTGATCTCTCGCAAAGGCGCGAAGAACGCCAAGGGAAAGACTAAAATGGGGAAAAGGACGAGCGCACTGAGCATCTTTG
>CAYSQQ010000157.1:0-2121 GCA_964433275.1 uncultured Thermotogae bacterium | reverse complement strand
TGAACCCCGGAACCTTGAACCGTCACTATAATGAACATGACAGCATCGCAAAGAAGCGGTCAAGATCAACATTTCCGCCGCTGAGAATCACGCCGATCCGCTTACCGGTTATCTTCAAGCGGCGATTGAGTAAAGGGGCAACAGCAACAGCGCTCGACGGCTCGATGATGATCTTCATTCGTTCCCATATGTAGCGCATCGCTTGTAAAATCTCTCTTTCCGTGACGAGAACGATGTCGTAGACAAATTTCCTGATAATATCGAATGGATGAACACCAAGTGGTGTCATCAGACCTTCAGCAATCGTATGGCCGCGGACTTCTTCGATACGAGTTCCACTGTTAAACGAACGATAAGCGTCGTCAACCTGCGCTGGCTCGCAGCCGATCACCTTGACATACGGAAGTACATGGGATGCAGCGAGCGCAGTTCCAGCGAGCAAACCTCCGCCGCCGACCGGGGCGAGAATCACATCGAGCGAACCGACCTCATCTATCAGCTCGATAGCGGCTGTTCCCTGACCAGCAATGATAGCTTCATTATCGGAAGAAGAGATGAATACCGCTCCGCTTGCTTGTTGTAACCGGGCAACTGTCTTTTGACGGGAAGTGTGCGTCGATTGGCAGAGAGTCACCGTTGCTCCGTATCTTTCTGCTGCTTCCTGCTTTACGCGTGCTGATGTTTGTGGCATCACAACAAATGCTGGTATATCATGGAGTTTAGCTGCCAGAGCCAATGCTTGTGCATGATTGCCGCTCGAATGTGTAATCACTCCGCGATCTCGGATTTGTGCCGCACAATCTGCGACAGCATTACATGCTCCACGGAATTTAAATGAACCGGTTCTCTGTAAATTCTCACACTTAAAGAAAGTGGTATTCTCTGCCAGGTGATCGACGGAAGTGCTTGTCAAGACAGGTGTGCAGTGAATAAACGGCCTGATCTGGGTATGGGCATGGAAGAGTCTTTGTTTGTCGATCATCTTTCCGGTCGGCGAAATACGGTTTCGCGATAGCTGCGCAACTCCTCTATTGATTCGCGAATATCAGCGATAGCGCGATGTTTAGCCGTCTTGCTGCTGCCGATCGTTTTATCTATATACCAACGGCTCACAAGTTCTTTGATAGAACTCACATCGACGTTGCGGTAGCTCAGAAATGCATCGAGTTTGGGCATATGCTTAATTAAAAACCGCCGGTCAAAACAGATTGAATTGCCGCATAATGGGCAGGCGCGCGGTGGACAATAGCGAGCGACGAATGTAATTGTCTCCTGTTCCGCTTCAGTGAGTGAAATAGTCGCGTTACGGCTCTCTTTGATCAGTCCAGAGATGCGGTGCTGCTTGTCACACCACTCATCCATAAAGACGAGAACTCCTTCTGGCTGGTGGATGACCGAAGCTGGTCCTTCCGCGATGATATTTAAGTCTTGATCAGTAATGATCGTTGCAATTTCCAATATCACGCAGTTGTCCGGATCGAGCCCTGTTGTCTCAAGGTCGAGCCACACCAGATTATTCGGATCTTGTTCTGGAGTCATCTGATCTCCTTATTATTATGAAATATTGGGTCTGTTGACTCGTCTCCAGGATTAGCATTATGGAGAAGTGACGTGCGGATCGACGCCGCGATCTGATCAAGGCATTTTTTCTGATCTGAATTCCCGTTGCTCCGGGAGGTAAAAAACACCCCTTTGTTGTCATCTGAGAAGCGCGGAATGACATGAAGATGGACATGGAAAACCTCTTGTCCTGCTGCCTTACCGTCCGCAAGATAAAGATTTACTCCCTCGCATTGGACTGTTGATTCTTGCAGGCCGGAAGCGAGGCGCATCGCGACCTGGAATATATGGGAGCCCAATTTGGAATCGAGATCAGCGAGAAAACTCGCATGTGTATTGGGGATGATGAGCAGGTGCCCTGGATTTATCGGTTGGATGTCCATGAATGCACTTACCAAGCCATCTTGATAGACATAACTTACAGGTATCTCGCTACGGATAATTCGACAAAAGATACAATCGATCATCTTCCTTCCTTTCCAGTTTTTTATAGATTATCATTAGATTGTACTCCAAGTCGCGCTCCAATACAGTGTCAACTCCTTATGGTAGATTTTTACC
>CAYSQQ010000156.1:0-2196 GCA_964433275.1 uncultured Thermotogae bacterium | reverse complement strand
TCTTCTGCTTGCTGGTTCGCTTTGCGTTCCGGTTGATAATAACGTCTGCCGCGTAAAGAAGGCGGCAGGCACTCCATATCTGTCTTTTTACCACTGTAGTCATGCGCATATTTGTACCCTTTGCCATAGCCGATCTGTTTCATCAGCTGGGTAGGGGCATTGCGCAGATGAAATGGCACTGGCTCATTTGCTGTCTGCAACACATCTTTCCGCGCCGCTGTAAATCCGGTATAAAGAGCGTTGTTCTTCGGTGCATTGGCAAGATATATCGCTGCTTCTGCCAGTGCAAGGTCGCATTCTGGTAATCCTATCGCCTCTACTGCGTTATGGGCGGCTACGGCCAGCGACAGCGCGGCGGGATCGGCAAGACCAATATCTTCGCTTGCAATGCGGATCAATCTTCGCGCAATATACAATGGATCCTCTCCTCCTTCGATCATCCGGGCAAGCCAATACAGAGTTGCGTTGGGATCGCTGTTGCGAATCGATTTATGAAAGGCGGAGATCAGATTATAATGCTCCTCGCCCGCCCGATCGTAACGAAGCCCTTTCCTTCCTACGGCTTTACGGATTGTCGCTTGATCGATGGTATTTTTAGTGGCAAGTGCGGCAGCGATTTCAAGGTAGGAGAGAGCGCGCCGCCCATCGCCATCAGAAATCGCTGCTAATACTTCCTCTGCCTCATCAGTGAGAGAGTACTCTCTGTTTAGCCCTCGCTTATCGACCAGAGCACGTCGCAGAATAATCTTTATCTCCGCTACGCTGAGGAGTGAGAAGACGAATAATTGGCAGCGAGAGAGCAGGGCGCTGGTTAACGCAAAGGAAGGATTTTCAGTCGTCGCTCCAATAAAGATCACACTTCCTTGTTCGAGAAACGGAAGGAGAACATCCTGCTGCCCCCGATTGAACCGATGAATTTCATCAATAAAAAGAAGATCCCGCTGTCCTTGCAATTTATAGCGCTGCTGCGACCGCTGGAGAGCAGACCGCACTTCCTTCACTCCTGCCAGAGCAGCGGAGAGATGAACGAAACCGGTTCCTGATTGACTGGCAATGATCTTTCCGATCGTAGTCTTACCTGTGCCAGGCGGCCCCCAGAATAAAAATGAGTGATAGCTGCTCTTATCAAGCAATGCCCGTAATGGACCATCTTGCCCTAAGAGGGCTCGCTGTCCGGTGAATTCGGCCATTGTAGTTGGGCGCATCCGCTCAGCGAGTGGTTGGGGGTCTTTTGCAGTAAGTTGTAATTTCTTCATCCCAAAGGAGATAATAGCGAACCGGCTTCTATCGGGCAAACCAACCCGTTGACAAGAAAAATCCTTGACAGTTCCGTGGCTAACACTTATTATTTAGTAAATTGACCGAGCGGAGAATAATCTGGCGCTGCAGAGATCCTTGCGCATGATATTGGGTTAGATTTTTGCGGGTCGTTAGCTCAATGGTAGAGCAACGGACTCTTAATCCGTAGGTTGCAGGTTCGAGTCCTGCACGACCCAAAATCAAGCGAATTACCGACGAGTCGTTAGCTCAGAGGCAGAGCACCTGACTTTTAATCAGGGGGTCGCTGGTTCGATCCCAGCACGACTCACCAGTATAATTGACTGCTGAATTGGAAAGATACAGTATGTCCCCATCATCTAGCGGCCTAGGATACCGGGTTTTCATCCCGGCAGCAGGGGTTCAAATCCCCTTGGGGACGCAAGCAGATTTCCTATTTGCGTTGCTCGTTACGAGCTACTATAATGGGCGAGTAGCTCAGTTGGAAGAGCATCCGGCTTACATCCGGAAGGTCACAGGTTCAAGTCCTGTTTCGCCCAATTGTGTTATTCTTTGGGGACGTGGTCTAGGTTGGTCTATGACGCTGGATTGTCACTCCAGAGATCGCCGGTTCAAATCCGGTCGTCCCCGCAGAGATGAGCCGAGATAGCTCAGTCGGTAGAGCACAGCCCTGAAAAGGCTGGTGTCCCCAGTTCGAATCTGGGTCTCGGCAAATATACATATCAGGTGGAAGGTTGAAGGTAGACGGTTCAGAAAGAGTTCATAGAGTTCGTGGTTCACGGTTCGGAAACGGTTCGTGGTTCAGAGCCAGAATCTGTCATTGCGAGTCCGCGAAGCAATCTCGTTCGGTTAACGGGCACGGTCCCATGGAATACTCTATTCCCACGGGACAGGCATGCCGTGCCCCTATAGGTTATT
>CAYSQQ010000155.1:0-2204 GCA_964433275.1 uncultured Thermotogae bacterium | reverse complement strand
CCAATTACCTGTCCAGGCGGCCGGGCGTCAGGCAGCCCTTTTACCTTGCCTGGAGCGTGAGGACCCTAAAAATATTGTGCTGAAAGGCAAGGAAGGTGTGATGAAAAATTTTCGCAAAGAGTTGTGGTTTGAAATTACTGAGCGACGGGCGTTTATCAATATTACTCCACAAGTAACAGCGGCGCTGAAAGAGAGCTGCATTAAGGAAGGACTCTGTTTGGTAAATGCAATGCATATCACAGCAAGTGTTTACATCAACGACGATGAAAGCGGGCTTCTGCAAGATTATGAAGCCTGGCTTGAAGAATTAGCGCCGCATGAACCGATCGCTAAATATCGCCACAACAACACCGGCGAGGACAACGGAGACGCGCATTTAAAACGGCAGATAATGGGCCGCGAAGTGGTAGTTGCTGTCACAGAAGGACGGCTCGATTTCGGTCCATGGGAGCAGATCTTCTATGGTGAATTCGACGGTCGTCGTCGCAAACGTGTCTTGGTCAAGATCATTGGGGAATGAGTGTAAATAGCAGAATAAACAGCTCCTTGAAAATGAATAGCGCAGCAGAAGAAGGCTCGTGATTGATAATGTCACATTTCTACGCGCTTCCGTAATACTGTTGTGGAGTAAGACCAAAAGTTCAAGTCCCGAAGCAATTTTACCAGCAACCAGAAGGGAGATAATAAGATGAAAATCAATCAAAACAGAACGCGTATTGCGCTTGTCACCGGCGGAGGGACGGGGATCGGCGCAGCCTGTTGTCGTGAATTGGCCAAGGCAGGATTCACTATTGCTATTCACTACAATCGTAGTCGTGAGGCAGCAGAAACTATGCAAGCGGAGCTGGAAGGTGCGTTTTTACTCCCAGCAGATCTCTCTACACAACTGGGAATGGATTCGATTTACCGTGAGCTTCGCGAGCGCGGCGGAGTGGAAGTACTGGTCAATAATGCGGGAATGACCATTGATGCGCCGTTGTTATCGGCGAAGATCGAAGACTTTGACCGCGTAACAGCAACGAACATGCGCAGCACATGGTATCTGACTAAACGGCTGGCACGACTGATGGTCCGTAAACGCCACGGCAGAATTATCAATATCTCAAGTGTTGTCGGCAGTATCGGCAACCCCACACAGACCATTTATGGCATGACCAAAGCAGCGATCGATAACTTGACTAAAACCGCTGCCATTGAGTTGGGGCCGTATAATATTTTAGTGAACTCGATTGCACTTGGATTCATCGCCACGCCGATGACAGAGATGCTTGCTGAACAAGCACGCAATGCTATCCTGAGCCGGATCCCCTTAGGTCGAATCGGCACACCCCAAGAGGTAGCGCAATTTGTCCGTTTCTTAGCTGTCGAAGGTTCATATTGTACTGGAGCAGTATTCCATATCAATGGTGGGATGTATGGCGGCTGAAATGCACGTAACACGTAAAAGGATAGCCATCAGCGCTGCTTGAGGGGTAAATACGAATGTACTCTCATACGGACCAACAAAGAACCGATCTAATTCCTTTGGTCGGCAATGATATCATTGATCTGAACCTGCCGGCAGTCGCCAATAAGGCTGATGTTGCACGGTTTGTGAACCGAATCTGCTCGCCTGAAGAAGAGGAACTTCTCGCGGCAGCGCAAGATCAACGACTGTTATTGTGGTATATGTGGTCAGCCAAGGAGAGCGCATATAAGGTAGCGAAAAAATACTGCTGCGAAACGGTTTTTTCACCGCAACAATTCATCGTTAACCGCATCTCCTCTGCCTCAAATACCGCAGTGAGCGGTTGGGTCGCTTATAAAGGAATGGATATTCCAGTTTGCTGGCAACACAGATCAACGTATATTCACTGTGTGGGAGTATGGCCTGATCAAACTGCGACGTTTGATGAGATAGTCGTTGGAATAGAAGATCTGTCGTCAACGAAAAGAGTAGCTAAAGACCAGTTATCACGACAGGAAACAGAATCGATTCACTCATTACCATCTCAGCGAGTCCGACAACTGGCCAAACAACTATTGGCTGACCATGGATTAAATGATGTCGAGATTATTCGACATCGCGTCGGTAGTCGGTGGGGACCACCGCGCCTCTGGCGAGATAATCAAGTGGTCGCAGAGTGTAACTTGAGCCTATCACACCATGGGCAATTCATTGCTGCTGCGGTGCGGATCAAAGAGCAGAAAGACTAACCGATATA
>CAYSQQ010000154.1:0-2250 GCA_964433275.1 uncultured Thermotogae bacterium | reverse complement strand
CCTTCCACCTTCAGTCTATTCACCTTAAGTAGTTAGTTTATCTTTTCCATAACCGGATACCGGTGGCCGGCTTAAGCTGGAGTATCAAGCACAACAGTTGTCTCTTTCGGGCTTGTGACATCGATATTGTACTGCGTCAGTTTGGCGGTTAACCTGACATTCTGTCCACCTTTGCCGATCGCCAGTGAGAGTTCATCATCAGGGACCATCACTGTAGCGCTGCGCGTCGCTTCATCAATCGTTACCGAAATGACCGAAGCCGGCGCGAGGCTCCGTTTGATGAGCTCTTCGATATCCTTGCTCCAATGTATGAGATCGATCTTCTCTCCATTTAATTCGCGTGTTATCATCCTGACGCGTGTCCCTCCGGCTCCGACACAGGATCCCACTGCGTCAACATTATCATCGAGTGACTCCACCGCGACCTTGCTCCGGCGACCTGCTTCGCGAGCGATTCTGTGCACTACCAAAGTGCCATCTTCGACCTCAGGGACTTCCAAGTGCAATAATTGATGAACAAATTCAGGATGGGTCCGCGAAAGAATGATTAATGGATCACCTTGAGTTTTCTGTACACTGACCACATAAGCACGCAGCCGTTCTCCAGGCCGATAGCGCTCACCAGGGACCCTCTCCTCCTCTGGAAGAAGGGCCTCTGTCTCTCCTAAGTTAATCCATACATCACGCCGTTCAAACCGATGCACCGAACCACTGATTATTGTCCCTGTTTTGTGTGAGTACAGATCATAAACGATTTCCCGCTGTTTGGTAATTATCTCGTGGCGGATCGTCTCTTCAGCCTTTTTTGTCGCGATACGGCCGAAATTAGTGAGCTCGATCCGTTCTCCGTTGATAAGTATATCACCGGAGTTTCTATCGATTTCTACTGTGATCTTCTCCTCTTCAGCGATATTATGTTCCAGGCGATAGGCAACGCCAAGGCCGTTCTTAATCGCCTCATAAAGATCATCGCGGGCTATTCCCTTCTCTTTCGCCATTTCTTCTAATGCTTCAATAAAGTCAATATTCATCGTGTTACCGTTTAAGTATTCACGTCCCACTCTTTAAGCTGCTGTTTTCGGGCAAATGAGATACTATTATCAGAAATCTCGATGGCAGTTTGGCCGCCATCATACGCAACACCTCTTCTCTGATGCTGTGAACCGGAATCAAGCAGAATAATTCCTTTCACAAAGTTATCCTGGAAGATAGCTATTTCCTCTTCCGCTATTTGCTATATTTCGGTACTATTATACGGGTAGAATCAATTTTCTACAACTATTGCCGCCGAAGGAGAAGAGAAGACGTGGAAGAGAAGATATTCGACGTAGCAAAAGAAGATGCAGGGCAGCGGCTCGATCGTTACTTGACAGCGCTGTTTCCTGATCTATCGCGCCGCGCGATTCAACGCGCAATTTGTCGTAGTGAGATATCATTCAGTCATACGAGCGCAATAGATAAGACTGCGGCGCCAAAAAGACTCAAGCCATCATTTATTTTACGGGGAGGAGAACGGATCATTTGGAAGAAGATGGAGCGTCCACTCCTCGTGCCGCGACCGTTGGATATCACGATCATTCACAAAGATAATCACATCCTTGTGATAGATAAACCGCCCGGCTTGGTTGTCCATCCAGGGGCAGGGACCGAAGCAGTGACTTTGGTGGAAGGACTTCTCATGGAACAGAGATTGCCAGTCGGGGACGACCCGATTCGCCCCGGGATTGTCCATCGACTGGATAAAGAGACAAGTGGTGTAATGGTAGTGGCTTTGACAAGCTTGGCCATGGAAGACCTTAAACAGCAATTTGCCGTACGCCAGGTAGTCAAAAGATACCTTGCAATAGTCGACGGAGTAATCGCCGAAGCGGAAGGTATGATTGACAGTCCGGTCGGTCGTGATATCAAGCGACCGTGGCGGATGGCGGTCGTTACAGAGGGACGAAGTTCTCAAACTGAATTCCGTGTGTTAAAGCGATTAACAAACCAGACCCTTCTTCTGATAACACCCAAGAGCGGGCGAACGCATCAGATACGAGTCCATATGAGCCAGATCGGCCATCCGATCCACGGTGATATTCTTTATGGGGCCACAAAAGCAAGTCGCCTCTTTCTCCATTCCTGGCGCCTTTCCATTCTTCATCCGCAAACCAACGAATGGATGAAATTTACAGCGCCACTTCCATTGGAATTCAAAGTGTTAAGCGCAGCTCGATGATGTTGCCGACTGCGTGCTCTTTGCCTTACATT
>CAYSQQ010000153.1:0-2263 GCA_964433275.1 uncultured Thermotogae bacterium | reverse complement strand
TCTGACGATTGATTGGATTCTCTCCCAGTTTAATGATCTCAGGCTGAAGGCACAAAAGACATACCGACACTTCGTATCCGCCGGTCGAGGCACATTACCGTGGGAGAACTTGAAGGGAAGGGGCAGATCTATCTCGGAACAGAGGCATTTGTTGCAAGCCTCCCCAAGTCATTGGAGCCTAAAGGAAGTTCCTTAACGTCAACGTCTGGTGAGTCGCCTGTGCCTGGCCGAAATCTTCCGCAACACGAGGGATAATACGATGGTTGCAGAAACATACCGTGAGCATGGCTGCACAATGAAGGAGATTGCCGATTACTTAGGCATTCACTACGCTACCGTCAGTCGGTCGACTTAAGGAGAGACGAGCAAGCAGAATCTCAGGTATTTTATCGTATTAGGCCGATCCGGGGAAGTGGCCAAATGCGCACTAACGGTACTCCGATAACGTTCTCTTGCTTGATGAATCCCCAGAAGCGCGAATCGAGACTATCGCGCGAGTTATCTCCCAAAACAAAGAACTGACCCTCGGGAACGAGGGTAGGATGAATTCCATACTGGATGCGCGGATCGCCCATCCAGTAGTAGCGGTCGAATTGCTCGCCGATCAATCGCGCTCCATCGACGTAAAGCGCGCCTTCTTTGATCTGTACGGTTTGACCACCGACCGCGATCAGACGCTTGACAAATCGTGTCCGGCGTTCGCGCAGCTCAATCCCCAGATCATAGAGAGAGTCGATTCCCTCTTCTTTGATCCCCAAATCAAGTGGTGGAGCGGCAGCGATCCTGATCAGGATACGCGTTCCAGCCGTAAGTCCGTCCAATACAGCCTCTGCCATTGCAATCGAGGAGACCGGCTGGTGGTTGAGTGAGAGAATCTCTCTGCCAACTGGAAGATCAGCATGGGCAGCGGGTGATCCAGCGCGTACGCTGTGCACCAGCAGTTCATAGGGCTGCCAGAAGACGATCACATTACCTGGCTGCGGGTCACGAAAATGATAGGTCAGTATATTAACGAAGAATGAGTCTCCCGGTTCAATCGCTGGAATCATCGATCCAGTAGGAACGGTCATTCTGACAACGACGAAGATCATTAAAAAGGCGGCAAGAGCTCCCGCTACAACCACTATTTCTATCCATTCGAGGATCTCTTTCATGATCCGCCCGGGCTTCCAACCGGAGCGTTCTGCTATTCGCAATATAAGGGCTGGTTTCTTATTTTTTCGGCGCATTATCGTATTCGCATTACCCGGCGCAGATAGTATGGCCTGCTTTGCCTCACTCGACCTCGCTTGACCACTTCGATTTTTTCGATCCACGGGGCATGGAGCGGCAATGTCTTTTCTACTCCGATCCCAGACGACCTTTTCCGAATTGTCACCATTGCTTTTGTACCACTGCTGCTTGTTTTCAATACCAAGCCTTCAAAGATCTGCGTCCGTTCCTTTGCTCCTTCTGTTATTCGCTCGTGGACTCTCACGATGTCGCCGGCACGAAAACTTGCCCGTTCACGCAGAGAATCCCTCTCTATTGCTCGTATAATTTCATCCATTCAATCTCCTTTGCCCTCAATCTCTTATCCGCTTAACAACAACGCGATTCTTATCTGCTCAGATCGATATTCTCTTTATTACCGCGGATGATCACCGATCAATCGATCCAATGTTATCGCTACTGCCGAACGCACTGACAGATGGTTGAACAGGGCGTCTGGCCTGATCGGCGGTAGAAGAAAATCGCATGTTGCGATCAATTCTTTACTCATTCCCCATCCGGTACCGAATAGTATATAGGTTGGAAGATGACTTTTCAATATCTTTTCTGTTAGCTCATTATAGGGAATATGGTTTGAGTAATCTGCCTCTGATATGCGCGCTGATGTGCTGACAAGCAGAGGTTTTTCACCTTCAGCCTCGCTTATGATCTGTACCGTTTCATCTAGATCAGCAGCTACTCGAATGATCGCCAATGCTTCCCCGCGGCGACTATGATTAGCTGCTTGTTCTCCCTCGGTCCAAAAACCTACGATCTTCCACGCGATATCCTGCTGTGAGGGAAGAGGTGTTACCACAAAATAAGTCGCTACCCCGTAAGTATGAGAGGTTCGCGCAATGTCATGGACATCCATACTGGTCAATGCAGTAGCAACTATTTCACCACGTCTGTTTTTTATTGGAAAGTGCAGCAGACCGATATAAAGATTACCCATTGGTAACTACCCAGCTATTTAGGTTGAAGACCGAAGGCTGAAGTACTTTAGCCATCT
>CAYSQQ010000152.1:0-2283 GCA_964433275.1 uncultured Thermotogae bacterium | reverse complement strand
CCGGCCCACCCCTCTTCAGTTCCCAGGAAGACGAATCCTGCCAACTGCTCGTCAACGGTATGCAGCTCATAATAGGCAAAATCATTCTCTGTAATAGGGGTAAAAGTCAAGTCAGTATTAGCAAGGAAATTTCTTAAATAGATCCGGTGCTGGTAGATCGCGATTGGGCCTGGTTCTTCGCCGAATACTCCCGCAAAATAAAGACTGAGCGTAACTACCGCAATGACCGCAAAAACCGATAAGAGAATCAATTTAACTTTGCGATTAGCAGAACAACATGATGCCATTTTATCACCCCTAAAGTGTGTATGGTACCTGAATCCTATGATATTGCAATATTTGAGCCAGCACACCACTAACAATCATACCGCAGCATAAATGGTTGCGCAAGATTGCCTCTGCAGCGATTATTGACGGCCTCTTATCTATTTAGTTCCCGTACGGACAAGCTCGACCCTATTTAGAGTATGAGGGAGATCCGTTGCATGAGCGATTTTAGTCGCTCATGCGCCTGAACAATTGACGTCGTCGGTACGAGATTCTAAATCATGCTGTGGTGTGGCGTTGGCATTGTGCTGGAATCTGTTCTAAGGATAGTTAAAGATATCGTCAAGTCTGTCTTGATGGAGCCTGCACCGCTAATCGCGACCGAGAACAACTTTAATTTTGTTTTCCTCTTTACACCGGCTATAATATGCAAGCAAACTGCAGCGACGGTAGAGGAAGTAAGACCACTACCTTTAACATTGGACAAACTTGCTTTTTCACTCTTAGACAGGAGGATTTATGGAACAAGAGAAGATCGATTTTCTGCAGCGTTATATGGAGACAGTATGCCCGTCCGGGTTCGAGGAAGAAGCGACTCGCATCTGGAGAGCAGAGGCTGATCAGTTCGCTGAACGCACTTGGGTTGATACACACGGCAACGCATTTGCTATCATAAATGAAGGAGGAAGTCCGCGCGTGATGCTCGCCGGACATGCTGATGAGATAGGACTGATGATCTCCTATATTGACGACAAGGGATACCTGTCGTTTCTTGGGATCGGCGGGTGGGATCCGCAAGTTCTCCCTGGCCAGCGGGTATGGATTCAGGGGAGAGACGGTCCACTCCTTGGAGTGATCGGACGCAAGCCAATCCATCTTCTGCAGGACGAGGAGCGTAAGAAGGTCGTCAAGTTGGAGAACTTGTGGATCGATATCGGAGCAAAGGACAAAAAAGAGGCGGCTGAGTTAATCGAAATTGGGGATCCAGTCGTGCTTGATTACGGGTTTGCTAAATTACGGAATGACCTGCTCGTTGCTCGTGGATTCGACGATCGTATAGGAGCATTCGTCATATTGGAAGCAGCACGCTTACTGGCTGCGATGACCCCTGCGGCTGCGATCTATGCAGTAGCGACAGTACAGGAAGAGGTCGGACTGCGTGGAGCGCGCACAAGTGCCTTTGGGATCAATCCTCATGTGGGGATCGCAGTCGACGTTGGTCATGCTACTGATACACCCGACATGGGAGCGGAGAAGAAGAAGATCGGTGATATAACGATGGGAAAGGGGCCGATTATTGCTCGCGGTCCGAATATCAACCCGCAGCTATTTCGAATATTCGTGAATACAGCCAAGGAGAAGGAGATTCCGTACCAGATTGAGGCCGCACCCCGCGGCACTGGAACCGATGCCAATGCGATCCAACTCACCCGCGCTGGGGTAACGACCGGGCTGATCTCTATTCCCAATCGCTACATGCACTCTCCCTGCGAAATGGTGCACATAGGTGATCTGGAAAAGGCATCCCAATTGATCGCCCATGCAGTAGCAACGATAGACACAGATACCGATTTTATTCCTTCGTAAGTAACGACGATGAACAGTTCCCTGCCCAATTGGAAGCCGCATATTAGGCGCAAGAGACAGAGACGGCAGCCACAGAAGACCTCATCTTCGGAATAAATGATGCAGAGATCTTATCACACGAGCCCCTTCTTTCTGGGGCTCGTCCCGATTGGAAATGGACAAGCAAGTGTTCTCATCACGCCAAAATACACCCCAAAAACCACAAAGAATAAACTGTAAGAACTTCTCCCGGCTGCGCCGGGGACTTTCAGATCAGGAATTGCAGCTTTATCTGCCAGCGACCCTGCCTGAGGTTTGAGAAGTTAGGAGGTTGAGAGAGGGTGCATGCTATAAATTTAAGAAGCTGTGCTCTGCGATAAAATGCCGTTAACTGTCGAGGAAAGCGGCCGGCCGCCGGGGGCCTGTCTGCGTCCGGAGGACAGGCAGGCG
>CAYSQQ010000151.1:0-2332 GCA_964433275.1 uncultured Thermotogae bacterium | reverse complement strand
CATGGAGTAGATCACCGATGCGACTCTCTACTTGCCGGTGGTCCACAATTAGGGGGCAGGCCACTGAAACGTAATCTCGATATCGTTAATTTCAGGGTTGTCAACCGCGTCACCTCATAAGATGACCGCTGTCCACGATTTTTCTCCTCTCGGTGACTATCATGAAATTATCATCGCAATAGGCGGTGAATACGATTGTGACACGCAACAATTTTCACATGCAACATAAGAATCGACGACAATGGCAACCATTGCGCAGAACCAGTCTGCAAACAATCCTTACCCGCCGGCCGGTGAAATGTGGCGCCCGCTTATTTTTCGTGATTTTTTGCGTTACAGCGCTTGTTGTTCTTTACTTATGGCAGGATGCAGCGCTGCTCCAATTGAATTTGCAACTGGCGGCAATAGAAGAACAAATAGCCGAAATTGAAGCGGAAAATCGGCGATTGGAGTTTCAAGCACAGCAGGCGTTCTCATTAGAGCGGATATCTACCTTTGCCCGCCAACGACTGAAGATGGTAGAGCCGACTGATATTCGCTATCTTACTCTCCCTCCTTCTCCTGATGAATGACGACAAAGACCAAAAACAGGTGCAATGGCGACTTTGGCTCGTATTGATTATCCTCTCCTTGTGGATCATCGTCGTTGCCGGCCGCCTCTTCCAAGTACAGATTGTCGAACATAGCGCTTGGTTGGCGTTGGCCGCTTCGATCCAGGAGCGGAAGCTCGAACTTCCTGTGCAACGCGGCGTGATATATGACCGCACCGGAATCCCATTGGCGTTTGATGTGCCGACAATCTGTATCGCGGTTGATTCGTTCAATATGACACGACCAACGAGGTTGGTGGAAATTATGGCGGATCATCTGGAAATGAATATCGCTGAGCTTAAGGATTTGATCTACCGCCCCCGCTATTTCACCTGGATTCACCGCCAAGTTGATCGCGCAATCGCACAATCGATTGCGGAAGAGGCACGTCAAGCTGGAGCACGAGGACTGATCTTCATCAACTCCTGGAAGCGGGCCTATCCGGCAGGAAGTCTCGCCTCCAATATCATCGGTTTCGTCGGCCTTGACCGCTACGGCTTAGAGGGGATAGAGCTCTTCTTTAATGAGCAACTTACAGGAACTCCAAAAGAGATACACGTTGTGCGGATGGCTGACGGAAGTCATTACCAGACAGAGGTATTAATCCCAGGGACCGTTGGGCAAGATATATATCTAACGATTGACAAGCGCGTGCAGTTTATTGCTGAAGAAGAGATATCACGCGGAGTTGCCAAGTTTCAAGCAGTAAAGGGATTCATCATAATCATCGATCCGTGGACAGGTGAGATACTCGCAATGGCCCAAGATCGCCGGTTTGATCTCAATGATTTTCGCCGTTCCACTCCTCAGGACAGGAAAAACATGGCAGTAAATTTTCTCTTCGAACCAGGCTCGATCTTCAAAGCAATCACCGGACTGGGCGCATTAGAAGCGAAAGTCGCCCGATCAACTGATCGCTTCGACGGAGATACAGGACTACGTATTGCTGCTCACACAATTCATAATGCTGAACATCGTAGTTTTGGCATGGTCTCCTTTACGGAAATTATGGCCAAATCGATCAATACGGGAATGATTCGGATCATTCAACGGCTCAGTGAAGATCAGTTATATAATTTTCTGCGTGATCTCGGGTTCGGCGAACGAACAGGGATCACTCTACCTGGTGAAGAGCAAGGTCTTCTCCGTCATCCTGATGATTGGTCGGCGCTGTCACTGGCAATGCTCTCCTTTGGCCAAGAGATATCAGTTACCGGAATTCAGCTTGCCGCAGCGATGGCAACGATTCCTAACAGAGGGCTTTTAATTACGCCGTCTATTGTTCGTAGCGGTGATGACTCTGAAGCGCATACACCGGGCCGCCGTGTGATCTCGCGGCAGACAGCAGCAGCGCTAAGCGATATGCTGCGATTAACTATGACCGATGGAACCGGGTGGAGGGCCGATATCCCGCAGTTCAATGTAGCAGGCAAAACTGGCACAGCCCAGAAAGCAATCCCGGGCAAAGGTTACGTTCCTGGTAAATACACCTCCCTCTTCGCCGGATTCTTCCCTGCCTGCAATCCGCGCTACCTGGCGCTCGTTGTTCTCGATGAAGTGGGGACCCGTCCGGTGTGGGGAGGGTATACCGCTGGTTACATCTTTCGCAATACTATGGAAAGAATAATTCTCGTCCATCATATTCCACCGGTAGAATAATGGCTCTTCGCTGTTTCCCAAACCCAAACTTACCTGCAATGAGGTGAGAGGTCCAATGTCCAAGGTTCACGGTTCACGGTTC
>CAYSQQ010000150.1:0-2342 GCA_964433275.1 uncultured Thermotogae bacterium | reverse complement strand
AACTACGGAACTGACCGGCGTGATGTTCGGCGTATACGCGCACCCACTCTTCAGGCGCGAGTCCGGCAACGCGTCCTATCACCAAATCAAGTATATCTTGATAGAAAGCGATCAGCTGACCGGCGCGGCCCATATTACCGAATATCCGGCCTAGTGTTGCGATGTCTTGATATAAAGTAGCGAAACGAAACGAATCAATCCCCAACACGACGATCCCGGCTGGGGCGAGTATCCGTGCCAGCTCTTCGATGTCAATGGCCGGATGCGTACCAAAGTTGAGTACGATCTGCGGCTGCAGGGCAATAATTACCTCGTGGTCGGGGCGGCGGTGGCTTCCCACCTGCGGCAGTTCAGCGAGCTGACCCCAGAACGCGGGGTTGCGCCCGACGAAGTCACTTATCCCGACGATCCGATCTACCGCACCCAGTGCGCGGATGATCCCCACTGAGCCGGAGTTGAGCACAACGGCCCGCTCTATTGGGTATGGTATCTCCACCACCCTACCGACTGAATCTACAATATGGATGGTCTCTTGCGCATCGGCGGCAAAACCGCCGATGAATCCGACCGCCAATACGGTCAATACTACCAGACTGAACTTCCAACGTGCCAACATGTAAAACCTCCTTTGAAACTGTTTTCTTCTATCCGTAACTGTTTCGTTACGGGCCGATTGCACCCTCTACTCAATGGTACTTTCTCTTCGTTGCCTTAGCTGGATGCCCCGCACGCTTCATGTGTGGATGCGAATGACCGCCTACTTGACCAGGCGCTTCCGTATCTGTCGCCAGCGCCTTCATCAGCGTTGTCGTCAGTTCGTGACCGATGTTGTTCCCCCAGAAGACGCCGTCGTTAGTAAGGCTAAAGCCGTATTGATCGCTTGTTGCCAAGCCGTCTGCTTCAAGATCGGCGGCCAGTGTGCGTACGGTCTCAGTCGCTGCGGGGAATGAATCAAAATCAGACCAGTCCAGCCGCCCGAACTGCACTCTGCCGATGAGCCGATAGATCTGATAATAGAGATCATCGGCGGCAAACCCCATTTCCGGCAGTCCGGTCGGACTGTTCACCTGAGCGCGATACTCGTCGATAGCCGATGTGTTGTGATAGGCTATTCCTCCCAGCCGACCGCCGGCCCCTGCGCCCAGCGCCAGGGTGTCACCGCCGGCATAGCGGATGCCGACATAATCGTAGTTATCCCTGCCTGCTCGCACGAGCTTGGTCAGCTCGAGCAGGGTGAACCCCTGTGCAGACAGTCTTTCCAGAATGAGATCGAAATAGGCCTTCTCTTGCGACAGATCCCCCAACGGCAACGCCTGACCACTGTCGATCATCCGCTGCAGCGGCGCATCTTTCATCATGATGAGTGAGTAGAAGCTCAACCCCGACAGATCGAGCGCTCCGATGACCGCCAGATCATCCAGCAGACATTCCTCGGTCTGCCCGGGCCAGTTGTAGATCAGATCGATCCCCACATTGCGAAATCCGGTAGAGAGCAGAAAGTCGAGCTTGGCGATCGCAGCCTCTTTGGTTCCCCGTCGGCCGAAGACGCGCCGGCCCTTGTCGGAGAATGTCTGCACGCCGACGCTGAACCGGTTGACTCCTTCCTCCTTGAAGACAGCGACCTTATCAGGCGTCAAGTCATCGATCGTCGTCTCGATCGTCACCTCGGCGTTCTCCGTCAAGGTGAAGTTCTTGTGAAGAGCACGCAGGATCGCGCGCAGATCTTCGCTGCGAAGAGTGGTCGGTGTCCCTCCACCGAAGTAGACGGCGCCGTACCGACCCTCGCTGACGTAATCACATGCAGCGTAGGTCTCGATCTCTTGCACGACCAGCTCGGCGTACTCCGCCGGGGGGTGCTCGTACCGCCGGTTCAAGTTGCAGAAGGTGCAGCTGTGGCTGCAGAAAGGGGTGTGAACATAGATAGTCCGTGGTCGCGTGTCGGCTTGCATCCTCTGAATCTGTCCGGCAAAATCCATAGTCGGAGTCACCAGTGCCCGTAGCGGCGCCAACGCATTATGATGGCTTCTGAGTCGGTCGGTGTAACGGCTGGTTAAGAGCATGTCCTTCCTTTTCTTATTGCGAATAACTTTCAAATGCAATACTATCACGACCGACTGTCTTTGTCAAGGATGGAGAACGGGCAGTGTTGATGCAGTGTACAGGCATCAGTTCCAGCAATTCCGGGGAGACCGTGCCTATCTTTTGCGGCTCCTCACGGTTAAGCCAAGGTAGCCCTCAGAGAAGGGCTGAAGAGACTCGTTTACACCTGCCTGTCGGCAGACAGGCCGTGGCAAGAGAATTGAAAAACTAGACAGCAAGAAAAGCGAATCTCGTACCAGAGG
>CAYSQQ010000149.1:0-2367 GCA_964433275.1 uncultured Thermotogae bacterium | reverse complement strand
AAAGGGAGTTCCGATAAGGGGTGATAACTTTTTCCCGCCGCGGCCAGATTCCAAACCTGTCATCTACGCTTACGAGGACACCAATCCGCAATACGCCGGCCTGCTCAAAGTAGGCTATACCACGCTGGATGTGCAAACGCGCGTGGCACAACAGTATCCGACAAAAAAGCCGGGCAAGCCGCCGTACCGCATCGTGCTGGAAGGGTCGGCTATGCGCAATGACGGCACGGCCTTTACCGATCATGATGTGCACCGCTGGTTGCGGCAGCAAGGCGTCAGCAACCCCGAGGGCGCATGGTTCGCATGTCCCGTGAATAAGGTTAGGGCAGCAGTCATTGCTGTGAGAACCGGCCAGATGAACGAAGAAAACCGTTCGCTCGATTTTACGATGCGGCCCGAGCAGGCCGAAGCAGTGGAAAAAACCGCAGCCTATTTCGAACGCGCAATGAATGAAGACCCGGACAAGACGCCGCACTTTCTGTGGAACGCCAAGATGCGTTTCGGCAAAACCTTTGCCGCGTATCAACTGGCGAAAAAGATGGGCTGGCGCAAGGGGCTGGTGCTAATCTTCAAGCCGGCGGTGCAACACGCGTGGGAAGCGGATCTGAGCATTATCATAGGCGAAAAGGAGGAGTGGGGAAGATGAGCATTCTCGAAGACGAGTTCCGCGGGTTGCGGAACCGGAGGGTGAGAAGCATTATTCCCGCTCCTTTCTGGGAACTTGACGGGGACTGGGACTAGATGTATACTTTGTACAAGTGGTAGGGGCGGGAGAGGTTCCCACGAGGTGCTTCCCCAGTTGCATTATACGGAATCTTTCCGCGTAATGCAACCGCACGAGGAGGTTAGGTGGAAAGTTTCGGCCTAGTAATTGTTAGGGGTATTATGTACTAAGGACGAGACATAATTGGAATCCAAGAAAGGAGATAAATGGTGCGTGTAAGTAATATTCCTGAAATTGCCCGGTTGAGTTTGCCTGAAAAGATACTGTTGGTTGAAGATCTGTGGGACAGCATCGCTTCGGATGAATCCAGTGTGCCCATACCTCAGAGTCACATGAAGGAATTGGATAGAAGACTTAAGAGTTACGAGTCTGATCCTGGGAACCTGCTATCTCTTGAGGAACTTCAGGGAAGGATTGAGAGAAGGAAATGACATCCGCCATACGCTTCCTTCCGGAAGTGGAGGAAGATGTCATTGCCGGTTATGCATGGTACGAAGAGAAGGCACCAGGACTCGGCGAGGAATTCCTCCGGATGTTTTATGCTTATGCTGGCGAAATTCCACATAATCCATTGCTTTACCCAAAGGTGTATCGAGAATTTCGGCGTCGTTTGCTTAGGCGATTCCCATACGCCGTTTACTTCAAGATAGAAGAACCCAAAATTATTGTGTTTGGGCTTTTTCATTGCGCACGTGATCCACGCACTATTACAGCGCGACTGAGAAGTCGAAATGAGACAAAGGGCCCCTAACAATGGGGTGAACACGGACGGCAAACGGCGCGGCGGTTTTTCAAAACCCGTACCCCGCTTAACGCTCAGTGGTATTTCGCGGTTGGTTGCCTCGCATGTTTGCCGCCGGTTACTCCCGGCGTTATCGCGCCATAAGGCATAAACCTAAAACAAGGGGGTGTTCAGATATGTCTACTCAACAGACCGTAACATTCCAGGAAGCGTTAGATATAATCGAGTCGTTACCTGAATATCAGCAGGAAAGCCTTATTGATATTCTACGACACCGACTAATAGAGCACAGAAGAGAGTTACTTACAGAAAATATCAGGGAGGCAAGAGAAGAATATGCCCGAGGAGAAGTAAACAAAGGTACCGTAGATGATCTGATCAGAGAGATTTCAGAATGAGAACACTCATTTGGGGCAAAACATTTGTAAGGACTTCGAGGCGAACGATCAAAAAGCATCCAACTCTGAGCAAAGATATTGAAAAAACCTTGAGGCTTCTGGCCGAAGATCCTTTTATTCCGCAATTAGAAACTCATAAACTTAAAGGTAAATTATCAGGCTCATGGGCCTGTACCGTTGGATATGACTGGCGAATAGTGTTCGATTTTGTAAAGAGTGAAATGCAAAAGGAAGATGATATTCTCTTGCTTGAAATTGGAACACACGATGAAGTATATTAGCTCTGTTTGTATGCTACGAAAAGGAATAGTTCGATCAAAAGCCTAATAAATCGCTACTCGTGTCATCGGGTCGTTTTGCCACCAATTGGAATAAGCCCTCTGTTTTCATTGACTGGATACCTCGTGACGCGGTGATGAGAACTACTGCTAACAAGGATTACTTTGCCAGTTGAGAATTATGGCCATCCAACAAGTCAATGCACCCGACTGTAAGGGTCTACT
>CAYSQQ010000148.1:0-2381 GCA_964433275.1 uncultured Thermotogae bacterium | reverse complement strand
GCTCGAAGCGAGCTAAGTCCTTGACAAGTGAGACTAAAAGGATTACACTATCGTTAGCAATCAAGGTAGTTAACTGCTAATTTAGGGTGAGAATGATGATCCGATTTGATAAATTGACTGAGGGAGCACAGGAGTTATTCCATGAAGCGCAGGATCTTCTAAGGCGGTACAAGCAAAACCAGCTTGATGTCGAACAGATTCTTTATGTCCTTGTGACGAAAGAGGGAGTAGGACGCGAAATTCTGCAGGAGATGGGGATCAACTTAGCCGGGTTGGCAAAGGAGATCGATATCTTACTGCAATCCAAGCCTTCTCTCTCCGGCGCAGTCGGCACTCAGATCTATATCACTCCCCGGTTGGATGCGGTTGTCACTGGAGCTCAGCTCGAGGCCGAGCGACTGCGGGATGAGTTCATCGGCGTCGATCACCTCCTTCTTTCACTCAGCCGCATAACTGATCCAAAACTGAAGCGAATTCTCGATCATCATCAGATCACACCGGAGGCTATCTATACAGCGCTGCGGAAAGTGCGGGGTGAACAACGGCTAACTGATCGTGCTTCAGAAGAGCAGTATCAAGTATTGAAAAAATATTCGATAAATCTTACGCAGATGGCCAGCCGCCATGAGCTCGATCCGGTAATCGGTCGAGAAGAGGAAATCCGACGTTTGGAACAGATCCTTGCGCGCCGCCGTAAAAATAACCCCGTACTGATCGGTGAACCTGGGGTCGGAAAGACGGCAGTTGTCGAAGGGTTGGCACAACAAATCGCCAACAGCGAGGTCTGCGACGCCATTAAGGGAAAAGAGATTATCGCGCTTGACATCGCAGCGATGGTCGCAGGATCGAAGTTTCGCGGTGAATTCGAAGATCGGTTAAAAGCGGTGATCAAAGAGATCACGGCGCAGGCGGGAAAGACGATCGTCTTTATCGATGAAATTCACATGATCGTCGGAGCTGGCGCGGCAGAGGGAGCAATAGATGCCGCTAATATGTTAAAAGAACCTCTCTCACGCGGGAAGTTCCAATTGATTGGGGCGACGACTCTTGATGAGTACCGCGAGCATATTGAGAAAGATGCGGCGTTAGAGCGACGCCTCCAGAAGGTGTACGTGCGTGAACCAGATGTAGAAGAAACAGCAGCGATTCTGGAAGGATTGCGCAAGAAGCTCGAGGAGCACCACCATATTGAGATCACTGATGAAGCGATCGGCGCAGCAGCAAAGCTCGCCGAACGGTATATCTCCGAGCGATTTCTCCCTGATAAGGCGATCGACCTTATAGACGAGGCAGCAAGTCGAATCCGCGTTGATGGTAGTGGAAAGAAGGTCGATGAGGCCGAGATCGCGGCGCTCGTTGCGCAGTGGACTGGAATCCCTGTCGAGCGGATGCTCTCTGAGGAACGGACCCGACTGACTCAGATGGAAGAGATTCTTCATCAACGTGTAGTAAATCAACAGGAAGGGGTGCGCGCTGTTGCTGAGGCAGTGCGCCACTCGCGCGCTGGGCTTGCTGATCCACGTCGGCCGATCGGCACCTTTCTCTTTCTCGGCCCCACTGGAGTGGGGAAGACCGAGCTCGCCAAAGCTTTGGCGGCGTTCCTGTTTGGAAGCGCGAACTCCTTACAACGGATCGATATGTCCGAGTACATGGAGCGCCATGCCGCAGCGCGGCTAATTGGATCACCACCGGGATATGTGGGGTATGAAGAAGGAGGACAGCTCACCGAAGCAGTACGCCGCCGGCCATATCAGGTCGTACTGTTCGACGAGGTGGAAAAGGCCCATCCTCAAGTGATGAATCTGCTCTTGCAACTGCTCGATGAGGGACGGTTGACCGACGGACATGGCCGCACAGTTGATTTTCGCCATACGATTATCATCATGACCTCAAACGTAGGGAGCGAACATTTCACCGCCGAACTTGCGGAAGAAGAAGTACGCAAGAAGATCAACGAAGAGCTTAAACATCGCTTCCGGCCGGAGTTTCTGAACCGGATTGACGAGACGATCATCTTTCATCCTCTCACAGAAGCGGTGATTCTCAAGATCGTCGATCTAAAAGTCGCTCTGTTGAACGATCGCCTTACTGAACAAGGTATTTCCCTCTCCTTTACCACAGAAGCCAAGAAAGTGCTGGCAAAGGAAGGGTTCGATCCCCACTACGGTGCGCGGCCGCTGGAACGGTCTCTCAAGCGCTTGGTGGAAAATCCACTGGCGATGAAAATCGTCCAAGATGAGATAAAAGAGGGCGATGTGATCACGATCGACGCAGCAGCGATGGCGAACGCTGTAGTCATCCGCCATCAAACGGGATAAGTACAACCAATCGAATTTTCTGTTAATTTGCACCCAGCCCAAACGTTTCCTGGTGACTGTAAA
>CAYSQQ010000147.1:0-2408 GCA_964433275.1 uncultured Thermotogae bacterium | reverse complement strand
ATTTACTATTTACTATTTTCCCTCTTCACCCATCACCCAAAACCTCTTCTCCCTTCTCCTTCCTCCCTTCCTGTCTCACCCATTACCTCTTACCTCTTATCTGGACCATGGAACCGTGAACCCGGAACCTTGAACCTCAATAGTTACCGCTAATCTTGGTCTGGATATCCCTCTGCTGTGTCGTCGGTGAAGGCGCATCCACCGTAGGCAGCGAACCACCTGCTGATGCGACGGATGCGATCGATCGCCCGTTTCGGTGTGCTGATAGCGTGTTTCTCGTTCTGGTAGATAACGAGCCGGGAGGGGATACCTCGCTTCTTCAGCGTGATATAAAGTTGCTCAGCCTGAGCGAGCGGGCAGCGCCAATCGTGTTCGCCCGCCATAATCAGTAGTGGAGTATTGATCTTGCTCGCTCCAGACATCGGGGAGATCCGGCGGTACTGTTCTTCGTTCTGCCACGGAACTCCTAAGTCATCCTGCCACCAAAGATGGCAATCATCGGTGCCGAAGGCAGAGACATAATCCCATAACCCGTGTTCACTCGCAGCAGCACGAAATATATCGGTATGGCCGACTGCCCAGTTGGTCATGATCCCACCCTGGGAGAAACCGGTACAGAAGAGTCGCTGTTGATCGGCCCAGCCGCGCTTGATCAGTTCGTTCACCCCGCAGATCAGATCGTCGTGTTCGTGTGGGCCCCATTCTCCTCTGATCACAGTGCAAAACTCCTCACCATAGGAAGTCGAGCCGCGGTAGTTAACCATCAATACGATATACCCCTGAGCAGCCCAGTACTGCGTATCAAATCTGAACAAAGGGCTATCATAGGTCATCGGTCCGCCGTGGATATCAGCTAAAAGGGGCAGTGGTTCGTCATCCGGCTCCCATCCTGGTGGCAGAGCAACGAGCGCCTCGATCGTCTCTTTGTCACTGTTGATAAATTCGATCCGGCGGTAGACGGCCGTCTCCAATTTATCGAAGATTGCCTGGTTGAAACTTGTCAGCTGCACAGCATTTTTGTCTACTACTTCTTTTCCCATATCCACTGCGCGAAGCGCGAACAGATTGGCTCCGCTGCTCGGCCGGTCGAGTCCGACAACGAGCGTCCCGTTCGCACCATCAAAGAGACCATAAGAAAGGGTGCACATCCGATCATTAACCGGGAAAACAAAATTAGCATCGCCGGCCAAAGATGTTTTGGCTATCCGCGTCTGACCGCGATCGCCAACCAGCACAAGCAGCTCATCGCTGTTGAGCCACACGGGCGTACCCATCACAGGTCGGTCGAGCTGCGCAGCAGGGATCTGTACAGGGGTACGTCTTTCTGGTACCGGGTATACTCGTGCCCGCGCCACTGGATCACCCTTCTCCTCATCCGGCACCACCCCACCGAGACTTGTCCATCCTTCCCCGACACACTGTGCCAGATCGTGGATCTGTTCACTCTTCTCCAGCGCAACGATCAGCAGATGTTGCAGGCGGTAACTATTTTCCGGTTCACAACAGGATACAAACGCCACATGTTTACTGTCAGGCGACCAGCGCGGCGAACTGACCGCCAGATCACCGAATGTCATCCGCCTGGTTAGTTTGCCGTTGGGCTTGATCAGCCACAGGTCGAAGCGCAGATTGTTATCTGCATCACCAGTACGATTGGAGATAAAGGCGATCCATTTACCGTCTGGAGACCAGCGCGGCGCAGTCTCATTGCACGGACCGCTTGTCAGTCTTCTCACTGCGCGGCTCTCGCGTGCAACGATAAATAAGTGTGTCCGCACATCATCGAGAAATCCTTGTGAATCATGCTTGTGTTGTGTGCGATCGATCACCAATGGTCCTTTGTCCTTCTTCTTCCCCTTGCCGCGAATGCTTTTCAGATACTCCTGCTGTGCTTTGTCCGGATCGCGAGAGGAGAAGACGAGTTGCGAGCTGTCTGCCGACCAGCCGAACTCATCTATTCCCTCTTTGCGGGTGGTTAATTGGCGTGGTTCGCCGCCTGTTTCCATGTCAAAAACCCAGATCTGTGGCTTTGGTTTGTCGTCGCCGTCCTCATCGTCTTTTTTGTCATTTTTCCCCTTCTCCTCTTCCAGCGCTTGCTTTACCTCAATCTCGTGCTCTCTGGTGGAGAGAAAGGCGAGGAATCTGCCATCCGGCGACCAGGCCGGCATGGAGTCACTCGTCTTACTCCGCGTTAACCGGTGGGGCGTTCCAGTCCCGTCCGTCTCGGTCAGCCAGAGGTTTTGATATTGCTCATTATCTTTCTGTAAGCAGCCCTCAACGATAAATGCCACCTGTTTTCCGTTCGGCGCCACCACTGGTTGGCCGACTCTGTTAAGTTTATATAGATCGGCAAGGCATAGTTTTCTTCTGACCATCTGAGTCCATTCTCCTTTTGTTAATCTGCGACC
>CAYSQQ010000146.1:0-2471 GCA_964433275.1 uncultured Thermotogae bacterium | reverse complement strand
GACAACAAGCGATAACACGAGCAATAGCCGAGATAATCGCCGGCGGAGAAGAGATCAGATAAGCAAGGGAATTTTAAGCGCTCGGGTATAGGATGAGAAAGAAGCAGGAGCACGCAGCGAGTGGGAAAATAAAGGAAATAAACCAACAATACACCCCATAACCTATGACCCCGAACTTAAAGGAAAAGGAGTTCTGTGTATGGCATTAGAAAATAAAGCAGGCAAGATAACAGAGATCAAAGGACCGGTAATCGACGTCCGTTTCCCAGAAGGTAATTTACCAGCAGTCAATACCGCGCTTTACATTCAACGCAATGATGAAAAGAATCTTGTATTAGAGGTTGCGTACCATTTAGGCGACAACAGAGTAAGGACGATCGCGATGGATTCGACCGATGGACTGGCCCGCGGAACAGAAGTCCATAATACGGATCAACCGATCAGCGTACCAGTTGGCGCAGCAACATTGGGACGGATGATCGATCTTACTGGCGCGCCGATCGATGATCTTCCGCCGATTGAGACAGATAAATACTATTCGATCCACCGCTCCGCCCCGACGCTTATCGATCAAGAGACTGAGATGGAGATATTTGAAACTGGGATAAAAGTTATCGATTTGATCGCGCCGTTCCCAAAAGGCGGAAAAATCGGCCTCTTCGGTGGCGCAGGAGTAGGAAAGACCGTCCTTATTATGGAGTTGATCCGCGCCATTGCCCAGGAGCACGAAGGAGTTTCTGTCTTTGCCGGTGTCGGCGAGCGCAGCCGGGAAGGGAATGATCTCTATTTAGAGATGAAAAAAAGCGGAGTATTGGCGAGCACTGCCCTTGTTTACGGACAGATGAACGAACCACCAGGAGCGCGGTTCAGAGTTAGCCTTACTGGAGTAACACTAGCGGAGTACTTCCGCGATGAAGAGGGCAAAGACGTGCTGCTGTTTATCGATAACATCTTCCGCTTTGCGCAGGCAGGGAGTGAAGTATCAGCTCTTCTGGGGCGGATGCCGTCGGAAGTCGGTTACCAACCGACACTTGCTACAGAGATGGGGGAATTGCAAGAGAGAATCGCCTCGACGAAGAAAGGAGCGATTACCTCGGTGCAAGCGATATATGTCCCGGCCGATGATTTAACAGATCCAGCCCCGGCAACGGTCTTCAGTCATCTCGACGCAGCGATTACTCTTAGCCGTGGTTTAGCGGAAAAAGGACTCTATCCGGCAGTCGATCCGCTCCAATCGAACTCTGCTATGCTCGATCCACATAGCATATCGCAGGAGCATTATCGTGTTGCCCGGCGGACGCTGGAAATCTTACAGCGGTTTACTGATCTGCAGGATATCATCGCTATTATGGGAATAGATGAACTCTCCGACGAAGACAGACTGACCGTGATGCGGGCGCGGAAGATTCAGCGCTTCATGAGTCAGCCGTTCCACGTCTCTGAGCAGTTCACCGGCCGCTTGGGGGTATATGTTAAACTGAAAGATACAATCAATGGATTTGCACAGATAGTCGACGGCAAACTCGATCCTATTCCGGAACAAGCTTTCTATATGGCCGGCACAATCGACGAAGTGTTAACAGCGGCTCAATCCGATTAAACAGAGCAGAGCGCTATAAGAAGAAAATGTAACTCTCTTTGTGGTAAAATGCCGTTGACTGTCGGAGAAAGCGGGGGTGCCGAGGACGCGGAGAATGCAGAGGCAGGCGGTTCCGGGTTGAAGAATGCAGGTTCAGAGGTTCACGGTTCAAGGTTAAAGAGCGATGAAGAGGAAACAGTTTGAGGATAACGTGACCAACCATTCACCATGAGCAGGTTATCAGATTCACGTAAACAATACAGGTTCAGAGGTTCACGGTAACTATTCAGGTTCAAGGGAACTACTCAGGAGACAGGAGCCAGAATCCAGGCGTCAGAATGAAAAGGGAACCATGTAGGGGCGAACGGCTGTTCGCCCTCTCAGAATTCAGAAGTCAGAATGAAAGAAATCAACAAGGGAATGGAAGCCAACCCTCACTCCGTTCGGGTAAATTCAAAATGAGAAATGAAAATCGCAAAAGTCAAATTTTCGCATTCGACTCTCATGAAGTTTTCCTTCCATTTTGCATTTTTCAGTTTGCATTCTGCACTTTGAAATTCCTATGCTGGAAGCCTATACTTCTGACTCCTGGATTCTGGATTCTGGATTCTGACTCCTGACTTCTCATTCATCTCTCCAACCCTGGAACCTTGAACCTTGGACCTCTTTCCTTGTACCCGTTTAGAAGCCGCCAAAATTGGAAATTCCTATCCTTCCAAGGTAGCTTGAGAGAAAGGCTAAATAGGTGGGTCTCTTAACAGCGCCGAGCCGTAAAGAGGCCGAGAAAAGCAAACAGAAGACCAATAATCGATAATTATTATGAAGCCAATAATCCAGGCGACAGCGCATCCCGTGAGAAGGGCTTTTTACCATCTCTTACCTGATCTAAAGC
>CAYSQQ010000145.1:0-2479 GCA_964433275.1 uncultured Thermotogae bacterium | reverse complement strand
CAAGACTCGATACGGGTGGGTGGCTAACCCTTACCCGATGGGGACTTCCACCCCACAAGACACGCCAAGCTTTCCTTGGCGCGATAACGACCAAGCTCAGCGAACTGGGACCGCTAGCGCGGTCACAGTTCGGCGGAGCGCATTGTCAGGCTTTTTAATTTTCTTTTTGAGAAATAGAACCGTCCCCTTTATTTCCCTTATGGCTGCAATTCTATCCTTTTGATTTCTTCGGAGCGCCGGGCCGTGGTTGTTCATTTATGGCTACTTCCAGGCCGTCCTGGATATATCTGGGGCGAACCATATGAATCATATTGCGCGCAGTTTTTAATGCTTCTATTATAGCGGGGTGAGGCACAACACATTCTTGATTAGATCGCTCACTTTTGTACCAAACTCCTTCGCGGCCATAAGATAGCAAATATGGCCCACAAAAACAAACCCGCACCTACAACTGCCTGGATGACAGGAATACCTTCCAATAGCAAGGTGCGAATCAGGTCTTCAGATAGTTGGTATATAACTGCTAAAGCATAAACTGCGGTAGCCGCTACTGGCATGGACAACAAAGCCAGTACGTGAAACCCTTTCACTGGCCCTGTCAATTCGGAGAAAATCGTATCATCCTGTTCCTTAAGGCGGTTAGCGCGCAGAGCCAGGAAAACTACTCCCAGAAGAGTGGCCAGCGTGAAGATTGCCAGAGGAAAGACCGGGAAGACCGCCAAAGCGAAGATCGCAACAAGAACTAAACTTACGAACCATTTTTCAATCTTGCTGGGCTCGAATGCTTGCGGCCACACTCCTCGGCCCAATAACCAATGACCCAGAGCCAGCGTTAAAGTGAAAGTGAAGGCATATAATCCAAAATCAATGATCGCCCATCTACCAGGGTTTGCCCATTCTTCAAATGTTTCGGGCAACCAAAAGGTTAATGACCATATTCCCCAAAACAACCCGAAGATGAATCCAACAACAAGGATGCGCCCCCAATGGCCGCCTACCAACCACTTACGCACAATATACCAGCCAAAAATGAGACTCAAAAGCCCGTGCCAGCCAATGAAGTAGGCAGGCATAACTGGATCGAATAATCCAGCTTCATACATCACCGGTGTCAGCACTCCTTCAATAAGGAAGGCATATAAAGCCGCCACCAAAACTAGTGCCGATAATCGACGTACGCGAAAATGCTCAATCGCCCACAAGCAAGTGAAAACGGGAAAAGCATAATACAACACAAGTTCCCAATAAACATACCCTTGCACATACCAATAGGCTTTCTCTGAGAAAAATACTGTGATGACTGTGGACAGTCCGACAAACAGTAAACGATAAATGATATTTTTCATATATTTGTGTTATATATTGTATGGCTAACGCCGGGGGTAACCGGCGGCAAACATGAAGGGCAACCAACCGTGAAATACCACTGAGCGTTAAGCGGGGTACGGCTTTTGAAAAATGGCCGCGCCGTTTGCCGTCCGTGTTCACCCCATTGTTAGGGGCTCTTTGTCTCATTTCGACTTCTCAGTTGCGCTCTAATAGTGCGTGGATCACGTGCGCAATGAAAAAGCCCAAACACAATAATTTTGGGTTCTTCTATCTTGAAGTAAACGGCGTATGGGAATCGCCTAAGCAAACGACGCCGAAATTCTCGATACACCTTTGGGTAAAGCAATGGATTATGTGGAATTTCGCCAGCATAAGCATAAAACATCCGGAGGAATTCCTCGCCGAGTCCTGGTGCCTTCTCTTCGTACCATGCATAACCGGCAATGACATCTTCCTCCACTTCCGGAAGGAAGCGTATGGCGGATGTCATTTCCTTCTCTCAATCCTTCCCTGAAGTTCCTCAAGAGATAGCAGGTTCCCAGGATCAGACTCGTAACTCTTAAGTCTTCTATCCAATTCCTTCATGTGACTCTGAGGTATGGGCACACTGGATTCATCCGAAGCGATGCTGTCCCACAGATCTTCAACCAACAGTATCTTTTCAGGCAAACTCAACCGGGCAATTTCAGGAATATTACTTACACGCACCATTTATCTCCTTTCTTGGATTGCAATTATATCTCGTCCTTAGTACATAATACCCCCAACAATTACTAGGCCGAAACTTTCCACCTAACCTCCTCGTGCGGTTGCATTACGCGGAAGGATTCCGTATAATGCAACTGGGGAAGCACTTCGTGGGAACCTCTCCCGCCTCTACCACTTGTGCAGAGTATACAGCAAGCCCCAGTCCCCGTCAAGTTCCCGAATTGACTCGAGGCAACACGGATAGATGCTACCCTTGGGCCTTTTCCCGACCGCTGAGTTGAAAGAAAATGGCTTTCGCAAGCAGGCCGAGGCTCAGCGAAGGCCTTACAGTTGCTGGATTTTCCCCTCCCCATCTTCCCCCGATTGCGATTGGCGATCTTCGATACCTCACCCGTTACCGCCGGCCACTGGTGAATGACCGCACCTCGGAAGTGATCAGTCG
>CAYSQQ010000144.1:0-2489 GCA_964433275.1 uncultured Thermotogae bacterium | reverse complement strand
AAGATTATCTCTCGCAAAGGCGCAAAGACGCAAAGAATAGCAAAGAGAACAGAAAAGAAGGTCCAAGGTCCAAGGTTCGGAGGGACGAAACAACATGTAGGGGCACGGCATGCCGTGCCCGTGCAACGAACGGGCGAGAAAAAAATTGTCTTCTCTCTTCTCCTCTCAGTGACCTCTGTGGTTTTCTTTTGGAAGCACCGGAGACGGGGTTCACGGTTCACGGTTTAAAACAGGGTTAAAAGGAAGGGGTAATAGATTTTAGGGGGCGGAGTTGTTGTTTCCTTCTTCTATTCTGGATTCTGGCTCCTGACTTCTGGCTTCTGACTGCCGACTGATGACTGTTGACTGCCGACTCACGACTGCAAGTTACTGATGGCTGAGAGCTGATTGCTGAATGCTATCTGCCGTGCCCGTTAAAGAAGGAAAGAGATGGAGTCTCGCAAAGAGAGTTTCTTGCTGTAGGACAGGCTTCCAGCTTGTCAAGAGACAGTGAAGACAGCCCCTTAATAACCATAACAAATAACCTAACGGAGATGATGACCAATGAAGATAACACGAGTTACGGTATACAAAGTAGATATCCCTCTTATCAAGACATTTCGGATTGCAATCGGCACAACAGATACTGCCAACAATATTGTTGTCAAGATCGAGACCGACAGGGATATTTGCGGGATCGGAGAGGCTAGTCCGTTCACCCCGATCGTCGGTGAGACACAGGCAAGCGCGCTGGCGATCGCGCGCGATCTGGCCAGGCTCCTCATTGGACAAGACCCGTGCGATATCGAAGGGGCTTTGCAGTTGTTGACCGGTTACACGACAGGCAACAGGACAATCCTCTCTGCGTTCGACATAGCATTGTACGATATACTTGGCAAAACGGCCGGTCTGCCGCTCTACGCCCTCCTTGCGGGCAGCAAGCGCACGCTTATAACCGACCGCACCATCGGAATCGATAAGCCGGACAAGATGGTGGAAGAGGCAATCGCCTATAAAAAGCAGGGTATTCCGGCGATCAAAGTGAAGCTGGGAACGACCGCGGCTGAGGATATCGAACGTATCCGCCTTCTCCGCGTGGCGCTCGGCCCGCAGATACCACTTCGCATTGACGCCAACCAGGGTTGGGATCGGATCAGCGCTCTGCAGGCCTTGCGCGGGATGGAGGATAAGGGAATTCAATACTGTGAACAGCCAGTAGCAGCATGGGATTTTGAATCTATGCGCAAGATCACCTTGCAGACAATGATCCCGATTATGGCTGATGAATCACTCTTCGATGAACACGATGCATACAAGTTAATTGCGGGCGCGGCCTGTGATTGTCTGAACATTAAGCTGGCAAAATCCGGTGGAATCCACGTGGCCCTCAAGATCAATGCAATAGCTGAAGCGGCCGGAATGTGGTGTATGATCGGTTGTATGAGCGAAACGCGGCTCGGTCTGACTGCTGCAGCCCACCTTGCCGCAGCGCGGCCTAATATCCGCTATACCGATCTTGACAGCGCTGATCTGCTCACGCTCGACCCGGTGATCGGCGGTATCACCTACGGTGCAGGCGGAACGATCAAACTGCCTAACACACCCGGAATAGGAGCAACGATCGATCCCTCCTTCCTGGCATCACTGGAGTCATTCGTTGTGGAGTAAATTAGTGAGCCGAGCCCGCTATGCTCTCAGCAAGAGCTATGGGGAACAACCCCCTTGTCAGCGAAAGAGTCTTCGCCAGACCATCGCTCTTTCGAATCGGTTTTCTTTGCCGGTAAGTAACCGGGTAATATTGCGACGATGGTTAAATAGAATAAAGAGGGCGAGCGCTGTTGTGAGGCCGATCAGCAGAGGATGAAATTGCAAATCTGTAAAGCGGGTAAGGATAAGGAGCGAAATAGGTAGAAAGCAAGCAGCGATGATCGACCCCAGCGCGACATACCCTGTGCTGGTAAAAACCAATGCAAAGAGACCGATACTTATTGCGGTAGGCAATGGAGCAAGCGCAATCATCATTCCCCCTGCGGTGGCTACTCCTTTTCCGCCGCGGAACTGCAGGTAAACAGGGAATACATGTCCAATAATGGCAGCCAACCCACACAGAATAGCGACAACCGCGGAATCCAGCGGCAACGGAGTGAAGTAGATCCGAGAAATTATTGCGACAACGAGATATCCTTTGCCGATATCGCACCCAAGCACAAAAACCCCTGCTTTTGGACCGAGAACACGCCATACATTGGTTCCGCCAAGATTGCCGCTTCCATGTTGGCGAATATCAATATTGCGCAACAGTTTACCTACGATGAATCCGGTGGGAATTGCTCCCACAAGATACGATATCAATAGCAACGGGGCGAGCGCCATCGATTTACCTCCTTTCAGGTTGTCAGGTTCAAGGTTCACGGTTCAAGGGTTCACGGTTGCTCGGCTTATCTTCATTGTTTTCGAACTTGGAACGATGAACCGCGGAACTTTGAACCCATCTTGTCTTCATCAATTCT
>CAYSQQ010000143.1:0-2527 GCA_964433275.1 uncultured Thermotogae bacterium | reverse complement strand
GGCTCGTCCCTGAGCCCGACCTCGGGGTCGGGGACGACCCCGAGTACTCAATCAATCAACCTGCCAACCTCTCAAACCTCTCAAACCTCTCACCTCTCACCTTCGTACCTCTTACCTCGTACCGTGTTCCCTAAACCTCGAACCTGCAATTTTCCACCTCTCACCCCTAACCTCTAACCTATAACCTGGAACTGTGTTCCTGAAACCGTGAATCTGATAACCTGATCATGATGAATGGTTGGTTACGTTATCCTCAAATTGTTTCCTCTTCATCGCTCTTTAACCTTGAACCGTGAACCTGGAACCTCTTCTCTCTACGTTTTCTCTCTACGTTCTCCGCTCCCTCGGCGGCCGGTCGCTTTCCCCGACAGTTAACGGCATCCTGCCGCAGAGCACGCAGAGAACAGCTTCTTAAATTTTCCTTACGCCAAGGGACTGACCTCATCCATCTTGATCAACTGGTTAACTATCTCGCTTCATTGCAATGAAAAATGCAGCGAAGAGCGACAGCACACCGGTGAGGATAAACGGGGCGCGGGGTGAGATATTGTAGAGAAAACCACCGATAAGTGGTCCGATGCTTTGTGCAAGGCTTGCAAAGAAGAGATAGAGCGCAAATCCCATTCCGGCAGTCTTGGCCGGAATAAGGGGATAGATTACCGGGCGATGCAATGTTCCAGACACCCGATCAGCTCCGAAGAAAAATACCGCGAAAAAAGCACCGAAGAGCAGCGGGGTAATGATAAGGGCCAACGCAGCGATACCGACGAAAATTAATCCCCAGGTGAGAGCTCGCCAAGCCTGCCAGCGATCGCCGATCCACCCTAAAAGAATTGCAAGGATGAACTCGCCAGCACCGATTAACGCTCCGATACGCAGCAGAACAGCTTCGTGAAGCGCAAATCTGTCCTGAAGAAACGGAGCGATAAATGGGCGGGAAATAGAGATGACAAGCGCTGTTAAACAGAGAAAGATAATCGGCAGCACCAGTTTACGTGTACGCACAAGGAGACGTATCTCCTGCCACCGTAGAGTTTTAAATGATAGCTTTTGTTCGTCTTCTTCAACTGGCAATGGTCGTTGTGGTGCAATAAAGAAGAAGACAATAATTGAGGCGCAGAAGAGAATAAACGCAAATACAAAGAGATAATCGATGGGGAATCTTTGCAAGATCGCTGATCCGAGGAGAGGGCCAAGAACGACACCAGCAGCAAAGCCGGCATAGGTAAGAGTAAAGGCGCGTGCCACCTCCCCCCGGCGCGCTGCTTGCGCAATGTAAGCCTCCAACGCTGGCCAACCGATAAAAATACAGTAAAGTATCGCGCCAGGAATCAGATGGTACCATGCATCAGCAAAGATGTAAATCAACGGCGCCGGTGCGGCGATTATCCAGGTGACGAGGATCAGCTTTTTCCGATCGTATCGATCAGCAAGAAGCCCGCCCGGGATTATGGAGAGGGCGATTGTAAAGAACATGATCGATGAAATGATCCCGATTTCGCGCGCTCCTCCGCCCAGATCACGAATAAAGATCGGCCAGATGAAATGGAAACTCATCGCTCCCAGGCTCCATAAGAAGTTGCCCCAGAAGATCAATTTCAGATCTCTGGGAAGGGAGAGCAGCTGCGTTATTTTCATAGGTGGACTTAAATTATGACTGGCTATCGATCGTTGGTTTAATCGGGTTGGTTGGGTTCATATTATAGGTCAGGGGTCTTTAATTATCCTTTTAACCGCTACCCGTAACCACTCACTACGAACTTCTTGGGTCTTTGGCCTTACCTCGCAACAACTTAAAACCTTCTTCTCTATGCCATCTGTAGTTCTTTGCTCTGTTCTAATAAGCTTGATCTTTTGGAGCCTAGGGGACTCGAACCCCTGACCTCTTGCATGCCATGCAAGCGCTCTCCCAACTGAGCTAAGGCCCCATGTAACTGTTAGTATTCTATATAACCGATGTACAGTGTGTTGTCAAGGAGACGCGAGGCCAATTTGACTTTCTTACGCTCTCAACTCAGCGGAAAAAACCACGAAATCCTACGTCGGTATGCGAGATGTCGAACTCCTCCAAGATTGAACCATCCTGCCCACCAACACCTACCCGGTGGGCTTTGCAACCAATCTCGATACCGACACAAACGTTAGGGGTGATCACTGTTACCTCCTTCAAGGTGATCAAAGCTCATCCAGTTGGTTTCGTCTACTAACAGCGCAACCAGCTTCAATCTGTGCATCATTCCTGTCTGCCGTTGGCACAGGCAGGCCGACAGCCACACTGGATGAAACAGACAACGGGGGCGGCAGTTCAGAGCGAGCAGTACCCTACTGCGGGCCTGCGGACCCCGCGAGCTCTCGCCCCGTCAAGTAGATATTCTACTCGACAAAGGCTTGCCTGCCCCGTGAAGTAAGTCCAATCCCGCTACTTCACAGGGCACGTCACCTGCAAAATTTAATGGTAGACCCCAGCGAGACCACGGTGATTCAAGCATTGCGCACACCTGCGCGCAGCAGGGCGCAGGGGGTCAAG
>CAYSQQ010000142.1:0-2558 GCA_964433275.1 uncultured Thermotogae bacterium | reverse complement strand
TGCGTTGCTTGACCTTTCCTCCTTTTGGGGAGGACTCGCGCCGAAGAATGGCCGGGAGTGATCCTCGCTTCGGTATGAGATGGATGTGTATGCTTGCGTAATGTTACCAAGACACTCGCAGTAAATCTTGATTCTAAGGGGGTTAACGAGCAATTCGCAGCCTCAAATTGCGGGGAAGTTCAGGTTAATGCTATTCCCACTCAATCGTTGCTGGCGGTTTGTTGGTGATATCGTATACAACACGGGATATTGCCGGAAGCTCATTGACTATTTTAGTAGAAAGGAGTGCGAGAACATCCCAGTCAGGACGGGAAAAGCGAGCAGTCATCGCCTCTTTGCTATCGACCATACGAATTGCAAGGATATACCCATATCCGCGTTGATCTCCTTTGACTGCGGTTGATTTGTTCGTTAGCAGCACGGCAAAACCTTGCCAAAGTCGATCGGTAAGTTCTGTCTTTGCAATTTCAGCTTGAAGTATACTGTCGGCTTGACGCAGAAGATGGAGCCGCTTTTCCGTCACCTCTCCGATAACGCGGATTGCCAATCCTGGGCCGGGAAACGGTTGCCGGTCAATCAATTGACGGGAGAGGCCGAGCTGTTGCGCCAGATTTCGCACTTCGTCTTTATACATATATTTCAATGGTTCAATGATTCCGCTAAACTCCATCTTCTCCGGAAGAGCGCCGACGTTGTGATGCGATTTAATCAGCGCGGCCTGTTGATTATGCCCCCCACTTTCAATGATGTCGGGAAAGATTGTTCCTTGAACCAGGAAAGTTGCCTGTTCATCGCGAGCTACCTCTTCAAAGACACGGATAAATTCTTCGCCAATTACGTGTCTCTTCTGTTCAGGATCGACGATCCCCGCAAGTCGAGACAGAAACCTTTCCTGAGCGTCAATTCGGATGAACCGCGGGCCAAATTTACGTGCTATTGCTTCTACAACATCACTCTCACCGGCGCGCATAAGACCGGTATCAATATAAACTGCGCTCAGCTGCCTGCCGATCGCCTTGGCACAGAGCGTTGTAGCGACACTGCTATCGATGCCGCCGCTCAAGCCAACGATTGCTCGCTCCTCTCCTACTTCTTCTCGGATCAGTTTAACCAGCGAGTCGATCATCGATACTGGATTAAGGTCCTGCTTGCAATTGCATAAGGTGAGGAAATTGTCCAGCAGCTTCTTTCCGCTCGGCGTATGACTGACCTCTGGATGCCACTGAATTCCATATAGATGATCGGCATGGAAGGCGGCATGGGGGGAGTTTTCCGAGGAAGCGATAATTCGACATTCCGCAGGGAGAGAGACTCTATCGCTATGGCTCATCCACACTTCTTCCGCCGGATTGAGGCCAGCTAATAAAGGATCCTTATCGGCTATCTTCACTGTTATTGCTCCGTACTCATGACGATCGCCATATTCAACTTTACCTCCCAGATAGTCGGCCAGAAGCTGTTGACCGTAACATATTCCGAGAATTGGCAGACCAAGGGCGAATATCTCCTTTGCCGGTCGCGGCGCTTGGCGGTTATAGATAGAAGCAGGGCCGCCGGAAAAGATGATACCTTTGATCCCATCAGCCAATAATTTATCTGTGGTGGTGTCATAGGGATAAAACCGTGCTGCAGCGCCGAGCTCGTGTATTCTTCGGGCAATGAGATGGGAATACTGACTGCCAAAGTCGAAAATCGCAATCACATTAAATCAGCCTCCAACAGTAAAAGAACTTAAGTTGATAACCCTATTTTGCCCTTTGGGGACTCGTTTTGCAATTAAGAAGTGAAAATCTGGTCTTTATCTAACCCCAAAGACAGCAATACAACAGAACTACAGGTATTATGTGGGGAGGTTGGGATAAGTTATCCATACAAAACAGCGAAGAGCCGCTAATTCTACCTGAAACTTCAGATTAGACTTGGCATATCTATTTGCGCTGACGTGTATCTTTACGGTGGAAAAGTAATTGTTGTTTGGATATCCAGATCTCTTTAGGCACCCATACTGCTTTTCTTGTCTTGAGGCGTTGCCATCCGGTCGGGTGATACAGCGCCATCAGCCAGCGCAGGTATAACGACTGCCAAGCACGGGTCCAAGCTGAAGTTTCCCGTACTTCCATCCCAGGAGCCAACACCCCCCGATAAAAGAGCGTTACACCATAGAAAGCTTTCACTTCCGATGGGATATCTCTTTGTTCTACCATCTCCCTTAGTCCCTCCCACGCCAGTTCTGCTTGCCGTAACAATTTTAGTCCGGTACGGATGGAAGAAGCATCCGGTTGATGTAGTAAAAGAGCTTGTTCACTGTTCAAATGGAGACAAACAACCATATCTCCAGGGATAATTTCTGTATTATCTTGCAGAGTTATTCTCTTGCCCCGGTATGGCTGCACTCCTATTTTCAGCAGCTTAATCCCTTTACTGGGAACCTCTTGCAGATGGTATAACCGGCAAAAGATACGCTCCCATATTCGCCATCCTCTCCGCAGTATACGCCATATCATCATAGCTAATCTAAATACCGTTTATAGAGTGACTTTGCGGCAATCTGCGCTGCG
>CAYSQQ010000141.1:0-2570 GCA_964433275.1 uncultured Thermotogae bacterium | reverse complement strand
ACTTCAATCAAGGGAGATGGCAGCAGATTAGAATATAGACTGTAGTCTATCGCCCCATGCTGACGAACAGGTGAATGTATCTGTTCGCCAGCGATGAGGAGAAGGAAAGTACTGAATACCAATCGCCAGCAAGTGGTCAAGCTTGATGAACCGTTAGTCTCTTTGCGGTTGAATAATTCTTCTCGGTACCAGAGAGGCTCCTGAATATCTTTGTTGCTTTCCCCGCTGCGGTGAGAGTAAACTTGCGTAAGAGGAGATAGAATGATATATGCTGATTTAGTATTTACAGACGGAAAGATTCTTTCTTCGGGGGGCGATTTTAAGCGAGCGCTTGCCGTCACCGGTGAGCTGATCAGTGCAGTCGGTCGCCCGGAAGAGATAGGATATCTGATCGGTCCGCAGACTGAGGTAATCGATCTTGAGGATCGCGTTGCTCTTCCCGGTTTTATTGATGGGCACACCCATTTCATCCACTTAGGACTGGGAGAGAACTTTAGCGTCGACCTCTCCGGTTGCACTTGTCGCGAAGAAGTTCTGGCGCAGTTATCTGATATTATCTGCGAGCGTGGAAAAGGAGAATGGATCATTGGTCAGGGATGGGATGAAAGCCAGTGGCCCGATAACAGATATCTCAGTCGGGAGGAGCTTGACCGAATCGGACCGCATAATCCGATCGTTGCTGTCCGGATTGATGGACATCTTATCAGTACGAATACCATTGCATTGCGGAATGTCAAAGATCACTATCCAAAGAGAGAATTCGATCCGCAAACAGGGATTCTCCGTGAACAGGCGGCATGGGATCTTCTCCAACAGATCGAGCCCGATCAGACGACTCTTGTTGCAGCAGTCGAGATTGCCTGCCGTATCGCTGCCGCATGTGGTGTAACCTCGATTCACGATATGGCGGTCAGTGCGAGTCAGTTTCGTGCCTACCAGAGTGCAAAGCGGAATGGATCACTTACCATCCGCGCCCTGCTTTATTTCCGCTTGGAAGAGATGCGCCATATTATCGAGATGGGGATGGAGACTGGGCTTGGTGATCACTGGCTCCGCTGTGGCGGCATCGGTGAACTCTTTATCGATGGATCGATCGGAGCACAAAATGCAGCGGTAAACGCACCGTACTGCGGCAGCGTTCAGCGAGGCCGACTCAACTTTACATCCGCCGAGATAGAGAAGATATTACGAGAAGTAGAAGAGGCCAGACTGCAAACGGCGATCCACGCAATCGGTGAACAGGCAATCTCAGCTGTTCTCGCTGCTCATGCTGCTGCACAAACGAGCCGTGAACTGCGCCACCGCATCGAACATCTCGAACTTATCCTACCTGAACAGATAGAGAAAATGGCACAACTGAACCTTATTGCTTCAATGCAACCTAATTTTGTCGGGGCGTGGTCCGGGCCAGGGAAGATGTATGAAAAATCGCTGGGAAAGGAGAGGGATAGACGGATTGATCCCCATCATGCTGTTATCCGTGCCGGCGTACCACTGATCTTCGGTTCGGACTGTATGCCATTCTCTCCCCTGTACGGAATTCATTGGGCGATTAATGCTCCGCATCCTGATCAACGCCTCACCGTCAAGGAGGCGATCGAGGCATACACGGAACGAGCCGCATACTCCTCATTTGAGGAGGGGATCAAAGGCGAGCTCTCTCCCGGAAAGATGGCTGATATCATTGTGCTGGCGCGTGATCCCTATTGCTATTCCGATAAGATCAGCGCGATCGAGGTCGATCTTACGTGCATCGGCGGTAAGATCGTCTATCAACGGGAAGAGGGCGATTAACTACAGAGATGACTGCTCTTGTGACTATCGCCGGGATCACTCTCTCACTGGCCGGTCTATGGACCGTCTTGCCCAATCTATGGTTCCATCGTCTACGCCGTCAAGTGCTGTGGCATGGACCGAGGGATGTAAACCGCGTAGCGCTCACCTTTGACGACGGACCACATCCAGTCGATACACCTCGCACATTGGAAGTATTAGCCCGTCATGACATTCGAGCCACGTTCTTCCTCGTGGGCAAGCATGCCGACAGATATCCGAACCTGGTGAAGGAAATAGCAGCTGCTGGTCATGATATCGGCAATCACACATACAACCATCGTCATCAGTGGTCGCTTGGCCTGATAAAGACGGTTCAAGATATCCAGCAAGGGAAAGAAAGCTTGGAACAGATTCTCGGAAAGACGATTGAGTATTTCCGCCCCCCGTGGGGAATATTCAACCTGCTGACCTTCAGCGCTGGGCGCACCAATAGGGAAGAAGTAGTGCTATGGTCCTGCTGCGCACGAGACTGGCAAATCAGTGATGCACCAGCAATAGCACACCTTGTATCAACGACCAGCAGCGCGGGGAGTATCATTCTGTTACACGACGCAAACTACGTTTTCGGTACCAGTGCCCCCATGCTATCAGCCCTCCCACTAATCATCACCGACCTTAAGCAACGAGGACTCGATCCAGTGCCACTGCGCCAATTGAAACATCCTAATGGCCAGTAGCTCCGTATCTTAAACAAGCGTTCAACCTACGGCGATGTGCTTAAACTTTCAATAAAG
>CAYSQQ010000140.1:0-2618 GCA_964433275.1 uncultured Thermotogae bacterium | reverse complement strand
ATAGGTGGCAGATCGGACAAACAATGGTATCATTCTCATCTGGAGGAGAGATGAAAAGAGCTGAACTATCCAAGTTGATCGATCACACAGTACTCGGACCGACCGCAACGGCAACGGATATCAAACGGACATGTACAGAAGCACGTCGCTATGGCTTCGCTGCCGTTTGCGTATCTCCGTGCCACGTACCACTTGCCAGCCAATTGCTCGCGGAAAGTGAAGTTAAGGTCTGTACAGTGATCGGGTTCCCCCATGGCTGTAATGTCGGTCTGGTCAAAGCGATGGAGACAAGCCAGGCGATCGATGACGGAGCTGATGAACTTGATGTGGTGATCAATATTGTCGCGCTCAAACAGGGCGACTATCGCATTGTCCTTGATGAAATCCAATTGGTCAACCAAGCGATCGAGAAGTCTCCCCGCCCGTTGCTGCTTAAAATAATTTTAGAAACCGCCCTCCTCACCACAGAAGAGAAGGTCGCGGGCGCAATCTTGGCCCAAGCTGCAGGAGCAGATTTTGTCAAAACCTCGACTGGCTTCGCTCAAGGCGGAGCAACGATAGAAGATGTCGCGCTGCTGCGGAGGACAGTGGGCAAAATAATCGGCGTCAAAGCATCCGGCGGGATCAGGGATTATCACACAGCAATAGCGATGATCGAAGCCGGAGCAACGCGAATCGGCACCAGCAGCGGCCCGGTGATTCTCCACGGAGCAGAAGAGTAGTAGAGATAAACCTTGATCGAAGAACTCTAAAAATACAGCGGTTAAGCCCGATATCTTAATGCAGGATGCCCCGCTCTCTATCTTTGATTCAGCTATATCCGAGGATTAAAACGATGAGAACAGTAGATCTAATCAAGAAAAAACGTGATGGTAACCGGCTGTGCAAAGAGGAGCTGGAATTTCTCATCGCTGGGTATGTACAGAGACATATCCCTGATTATCAGATATCAGCCCTGCTGATGGCGATCTATCTGCGCGGAATGGATGATGAAGAAACAGCAATTTTAACTGAGGTGATGGTCCATTCCGGCACGACGATTGATCTGACCCATATTCGCGGCTACTCGGTTGACAAGCACTCTACTGGCGGGGTGGGAGATAAGACAACCCTGGTTCTGGCTCCGCTTGTCGCTGCTGCCGGCCTTGTCATGGCGAAACTCTCCGGCCGTTCTCTCGGCCATACCGGCGGGACGATCGATAAATTGGAGTCGATTCCTGGTCTTCGCACCGATCTCACAACGGAAGAATTTTTGCAATCAGCCCAACGCTGCGGACTCGTTATCGCCGATCATACCGCTGATATGGTCCCTGCTGATCGGTTATTGTATGAATTACGTGATGTCACGGCCACGATAGACTCTCTCCCATTGATCGTCTCATCGATTATGTCGAAGAAGATCGCCGGTGGAGCGCGGGCGATCGTAATCGACGTCAAAACAGGCTCGGGCGCCTTTCTGCCCCAGTTAGACCAATCACGCCGACTGGCGCACTTACTGGTGGCGATTGGAAAACGCCTCGACCGCCAAATCACTGCGTTGATCACTGATATGTCGCAGCCGCTGGGACGAATGGTGGGGAATGCGCTCGAAGTACAGGAGACGATCGCTACCTTAAGCGGGGCAGGTTCTCCTGATCTGGAAGAACTCTGTTGTCAACTGGGAGCAGAACTCCTTATCTTTGCCGGTCAAGTAACAAGTCGTGCCGAGGGGGTGGAACAGCTGCGCCAGCTGCTCTATAACGGCGCAGCATTGACCAAATTCCGTGAAATGATAATCAAGCAGCATGGTGATCCAGCAGTGATCGACGATATTTCGCTCCTGCCGATAGCGAGAAAGAAGGTGGATATTCTTGCTCCTTCTACCGGTTATGTGAAGCAGATCGATGCTTTATCGATCGGTCAGGCAGTTAATCTGCTCGGAGCAGGAAGATCTGTCAAAACAGATAGGATCGATTCAGCAGTGGGAATAGAACTCTGCTCTAAGATCAATGATCATGTGACTACAGGAGAAGTGCTGGCGATTTTGCATGTTAATGATGAAGCGAATCTCGATCGCGCCAGCGCGCTGGTCAAGGATGCGTATCAACTTGCCGCTGACAAGCAGGAAGCGCCGGCGTTGGTTATCGAACGAGTTTACTAACCTCTCTTGCTTCTGTAAACTTCTTAATTGTGGTGCTTCGCAGGACAGGCAAGGTAGAGGGTTATCAAACTGTCCTCCTCACGGTTGAGACAAGGTAGCCAGCAGAGAAGGGCTGAAGAGACCAATTTGCGCGCCGGTGGATTGGATTTCTTGCAGTGGCCTGCCGGTGCGTGCCCGCACGTTAGACAGGCTTTGGCACAAGGCTTGTAAAACCCGACAATTAAGAAAAAGCGATCTCTCGCAAAGGCGCAAAGAACGCCAAGTGAAAGACTAAAATGGGGAAAAGAACGAGAGTACTGAGCATCTTTGCTTGATCTTTGATTTTTACACTGCTTCATCTCTCCAACCACAAACCCCGGAACTTTGAACCTAAAGTATTTACAGCGAGTTTCGGCGTCTTTTTCTCTTTTCCGGGTTCTAAGCAGCTGTTGGGTTGATTCCTTGGCGCTCTTGGCGTCTTGGCGAGAAAAAGGAATTT
>CAYSQQ010000139.1:0-2652 GCA_964433275.1 uncultured Thermotogae bacterium | reverse complement strand
GTGAACCTCTGAACCGTGAACCCGGAACATGGTAAATAGTGAATGGTGAATAGTAAATGGTGACTGGCGACTGATGGCTGATTGAGCGATTACAAGTTCAGGTAAATGTTCATTGATATATCCGCACGGCGCAGTATAATTATTTTTAATCGACTTGATCAGTGTGAACAGCGGTATTGTCGGTAATATGTTTGGTCCCGTCGTCTAGTGGCCTAGGATATCGGGCTCTCATCCCGGTGACAGGGGTTCGAATCCCCTCGGGATCACTACCTAAAGAGATGGGTGATGGGTAATGAGAAAGAAGATAGATGATCGGAGCGAACGTGGAAGAGGCACAAGCAGCTCAAAGCAAAGGTGACAAAATGGAACACCCAAACCTCAAACCCCAGCATCGCCTTCTCCACGAACCTTCAGTGGCATTGTGGATAAATAACTTATGATCAAAGACTCTCTTCCTTATCTCGCTTTGGCCGGAGGGGTGATCTTCCTCGATCGGCTGACTAAATATTTGACCGAAGATGGGTTGGCGCTTGGAGAATCCCGCCCGATCATCGGCGAAATATTTTCGCTGACGCGGGTTCACAATCCCGGTGGTATATTCGGCCTCTTTCCACAAAGAGGAAATCTTTTCCTCTTCTTTTCTCTGGTGGTCCTAATTGGAGTTGTGATCTTGATCCTCGCTGCGGCACGAAAAGAGCCCTGGCCAACCTTTCTACCGGCACAGTTAGTTATGGGAAAAAGTTATCGCATCGGTCTTGCGCTTGTACTAGGGGGAGGAATAGGGAATGTTATCGATCGTATAAAATGGGGTTATGTGCTTGATTTTTTCGATCTTCATTTCTGGCCGATATTCAACGTCGCTGATATGAGCGTGACAATCGGAGTGGGTTTGCTCATCTTGCTGCTTCTTCGGTCTTCGACCTTGCTTCACATCAAGGGGGAAAAATCAAAGACCTAACGGGGAAATTTATCGTTTTCGAAGGACTCGATGCAACAGGAAAATCAACGCAAGTAAAGCGCCTGACCAAGCTGCTCCAGCGCAACGGACTGACAGTCGTCACTACCCGCGAGCCAGGAGGAACGCTACTGGGAGAAGCGATCCGCCAAATTCTTCTCGACAATGAGCATCATGTTCTCACGCCATTGAGTGAACTTCTTCTCTTTGTCGCTTCACGCCATCAATTGACCAAAGAAGTAATTCGGCCTGCCCTGGAAGCAGGGAAGACCGTAGTTTCAAGTCGTTATACGATGTCCAGTCTTGCTTATCAAGGGTATGGGCGGGGCATCGATCTCGATCTTATTCAACAGTTGAACGCAGCAGCGACTACAGGACTCCAGCCGGATTTTCTTTTTCTCATCGACATTACGCTCCCAGTCGCCTTCAACCGTATGACGATGTTTAGCAAGAGAGGAGGGAGGCGAGATCGAATCGAAACAGAGGATATCACCTTTTACAAGCGAGTACAGAAGGGATATCACGCAGCAGCGCGTGAGGAGACAGGAGTCTATATCATCGATGGAGAACTTCCTGAAGCACAGATTGCGGAACAGGTAGCTGCTCATCTCGGCTTTTGCTAAGTAGTAGATCTTTGCGGTATCATTGATTTGTCTGAAAATCAATCGTAGTATTTACAATCAATGCAGCTTGAAGGAGGAAAGACGATGGAGTTTATTTGCGCGAAAGAATATCTGATACGCGGGGTAAAGATGGCAAGTTACGCGCTGGGAACGCGGAGCGCAATGCCTATTCTCACCGGAGTAAAGCTGGAAACAACGGGTGATCGTCTCTATATCTGTGCGACTGATTTGGAGAAATCGATCCAATGTGCCGTGCCGATCGAAAATCGTGCTGAAGATGAAGCGATCGTACTCGATGGGACGGTACTGACACAGATAACGACACATCTTCCTCCGGATGATAAAGTAAGTGTGCAAACTATCACCGGCGCAGATGAAGCGGGGGGGATGAAAGTTCGCCTGCAAAGCGGGGAGGCGACCTTTGATCTTCTTACTCTTCCCCTCAATGATTACCCGGAAATTCCGCAATTACCAGAGACAAAAATCTGTTCAATCGATAAAACGCTCTTCCAGCGCGGTCTCTATCAGACGACGTTTGCCGCCCTCAAAATTGGCGAGACCACACGGATCAGCCTCACCGGCGTTAATATGCTTTTCCAAGGTAACGGGGTGCAGTTACTCGCGACCAATGGATATCGGTTGGCGCTCAAACGGATCGAAGTGCAAGACCTTGTCTCAGAAGGGGAATATCTTATCGACGCTGCTGCGTTAGCCGCTCTGGACAGTCAGGTCCTCTCTGCTGTAGATGACGACAAAGTAGAGATTTATCAGAATGGCGCGCAACTATTCTTTACAATGCGTGATGTTACTGTGATGACCAAAGTGATCGAAGAAGAGTTTCCCAGTTTCGATCGGATAATTCCCCAGGAACATCGTATCGGGCTCATCTTTGAGCGAATCGCTCTACTTGACACATTACAACGTATGGCGATTACAGCAGCGAAAGAGTCCGGAGCAATCGTACTACGCGTCAATAGAGAAGAGACAGCTATTCAAGTCAGTTCTTCATCTCCTGACAAAGGAAAGACCGAGGAGCGAGTACGTTTAAAGAGAGAGCCGGACGAAGAGATTGAA
>CAYSQQ010000138.1:0-2679 GCA_964433275.1 uncultured Thermotogae bacterium | reverse complement strand
GGCAATTCATTGCTGCTGCGGTGCGGATCAAAGAGCAGAAAGACTAACCGATATATAAACGTAGCGCCGGAGCAGAAGAATCAATGAGATCGCAGTTGATAGGATAGAGGCGCTGGCATGGCAGGAATTCAGAAACAACAAGCACGAGAAGCTCAATTGGCAATTCACCGCCGAGGATGTCTGGATAAAGCTATCTCGACTTTACCCGACACTTGCCAGTTGACATAACAATAGTCTCTTTATGGCGCAAAAACCGGAAACGCATTGTAAAGAAATTTATGGGTCGTCATTCGAAATGGTATTTCTCCTGTTGTTCGGTTAATATCATTGATTTGCTGGCTAAGGAGATAGATAATAATGGTTAAGGATCCATTGTTGCGTATTTTTGAATATAAGCAGGCAGGAGAGACTGTTCTCCTCGCTACTCTTGTTGAGACGACAGGAGCTGTGCCGCAGGCAGTAGGGGCACAGCTTATCGTGCGGGGTGCTGACGGTGAGAGTGAATTTACGATTGGTGGTGGTGCGCTGGAAGAGCAGGTCAAAAGAGATGGATGTGCGATTCTGCGCGGTGAGATGACATCACAACTGGTATCTTATGATCTGGCAGAGTTGGGAATGTATTGCGGTGGTAAGGCGAAAGTCTTCTTTGAAGTGATCTGTCCATTGCCGCGCCTGCTTATCTTTGGCGCCGGCCATGTAGGAAAAAAACTCGCTGCACTGGCCTCTCTGACGGATCTGTTCCACATTGTTTTAATCGATGATCGCGAGTCGGCGATTGCGGATAAAGAAATATGTGATGAGGTTTACTATTGTCCACATTACTCTGATATCCCTTCCTTCTCCCATACCAGTTATGTCGTTATTGTGACAAGCTCACATCAGACTGATAAAAGGGTGTTGAAATCAGTTCTTCAGGAAGAAGAATTACCGTTTTATATTGGAATGATCGGCAGTATAGCTAAAGCAGCGGAAATCTTCCGCGAATTGGAATGCGAAGGTGTTACGCAGCAAAGACTTGCCAGTGTCCGCAGTCCAATTGGCCTACCAATCGGAGGGAAATCACCAGGAGAAGTGGCAATGAGTATCCTTGCGGAATTAATCGCAACTAAAAACCGCACAGAACTTGTTCTGTCTAATAGCAAAAATAGCGAACGAGAGAAAATTCAGAGGAGTGATCAATGATGAACCGTAAATCATTATCTATCGTATTAAGCGAGTCCGATATTACACGGACTCTTCTTACAATTTTAGCCTTCGGCACGTTGTGGGGCGCAGCAGAGGCCCTGCTGGGCGGCCTATTACATATAATTCTGCCGGCACGTATTCCCGGGAAGATTATGGTCGGGATCGCCATGGGCATCATGGCATTTGCCATCCGTCGAACAGGGAAGGTTAGTCTTCCGCTGATGATGGCTTTGATCGCTGCGCCGCTCAAGTTATTTTCCGCGGTGATATTCAACATTCCTGTCAATGCTCCCCAGGTAGTGAATCCTGCCTTTGCTATCCTCGCTCAAGGAGCGGCGTTCTCAGCGTTGGCTTCGTTGATTTATCGTCGGCATAAGCACTTTACCGGTCTGAGACTGCGTGATGGACTGCAATGGGGAGTGATAGGGATTGGAGCTAGCGTGCTCCAGGCAGGGTTGTTCGTCATTATCATCCGCTCTCTCGGCGTTCTTTTGTATCCGCCTCTCGCTGTGATTCAGAACTTAGGTCTCAGATTCCCCTACTGGGCCTTTTCCTGGAACGGGGTGTGGAGCTTTGGTAGTCGCACTGTCCCACTTATTGCCGCTGCAGCGGGAATAGCTGTGGCCATTGCCGGCGTTATCCCTGTTTACACGCCAAAACCGTTTAGAAAATCCATTCTCGCAGGCGGGAGTATCGCATGTCTGACGATCTTTTTCGCTGCATTATTTCTCTTTTAGATAAACCAACGGCGAGTCTGATCGTTACTGGAGCCAGCGGAGCGGGAAAGACGCGTGCCTGCAAGCAAGTTGCCAACGCTTTACGTAATCACGGGATCAGCGTCGGCGGAGTTCTCTCACCGCGGGTTATGGACAAAGAGCGAACAGTCGGCTATATGATCTCCGACCTAATCAGCCAGGAAGAACGGCAATTCGCGGCTGAACAACCGCCGGGAATCAAAACTGGTAAATTTTACATCGATGAGAAGGGGATCACGTTCGCCTGCGCAGCAATCGAGCGAGCAATCTGCTCTTGCTGTGTCGTCTTCGTCGATGAAATCGGACCGTTAGAGATGTCCGGCAATGGTCTCTTTCCTGCAACACGAAGATTATTGGCCAAAAAAAGTGAGAGGATGGCTCTCTTGCCGGTACTTATCATCCGCCCCTCATTGATCACCGCTATTGAAAGACTCTTTCCCTCATTATCATCCGCTGATCGCTGGACAGCAGGATGACTACCTGACAAGCGCGCAGCAGTAAGTATTCTAAGGTATATCCTAATCTGAAATCTGAACGCGTACGGAAAAATTTGATTTTTGTACTTTGCAGTCTTTATTTTGAGCTCCTCGCTGTTGCGAGTGGCTATCCATTAAGCGTGCTCACAATCCTGCTTGTGCAGAATCCAGGCAGCGAGGAGAGAGAGACTGCCCGCCCGTTGAAACACCAACACCTATTCCCTCGCCCGTTCGTTTCCACTCACTCAAGGTGAAAAGTCCAA
>CAYSQQ010000137.1:0-2725 GCA_964433275.1 uncultured Thermotogae bacterium | reverse complement strand
GTAATTCGCCTCCTCTTGTAGTTTGAAGTTTCAATCCCAATCAATTTTAATTCGTTTTTTCCAGCGGTTTTTTCCGCTCCTACCAAGCAACGCACAGAGTACCGCTGCCAATAAGAGAATGGGGAGCGATAGTAACAGAATCGGCCCTATCACCATGAGAACCACGCCCAGTATACCGATAATCAGCACTGTCAGACCGATCCCGCCGCCGACCAGACCGACTAAGGTGAGTGGTACAGTGAGCAGCACGACGGCTGTGCTCACCACCACCCCAACGAGGGTGATGATCGCACGGACCAGTCCCCTGATAAATCTACGGATAACTTGCATATCAACCTCCAAGAAATTATCTATCGTAAGTTCGCATGTACTTTGCCTGCGTTATTCGTCTTGCTTGGCGCCCGTCTTGATTTGCACCGTTCACGGGGTTTAAACGTTCACAGTTATTGGCTTGTTTTTTCATAGTAAATACCTGGCTAATCCCATCCCCTACAGGTATTTTTCTTTCCCTCTTTTTCTTCACCATTTACGATTCACCTGATTTAGAGCCTTCAGCCTTCTACCTTTCACCTTCAACCTGCGTTATTCGTCTTGCTTGGCGCCCGTCTTGATTTGCACCTTCTTTCTAACCACAGCAGAATCATCTACCGCAAGAGATTCGAAATATTCCACTGCTTCGATCGTGCAACCTGGGCCGATCACTACCCTTTTCCCGCGAATTGTCTCCGCGCTGGTCGCTTCAAGATAGATATCATCGCCCTCTATCAGTTGGCAGCGGAGCTTAGCTGCCTCGCCACGGCCGAAGAGACGCGCCAATCCACCTAAAATCATCCCTCGTCCTCGCCAATCATCGCGCCGCACTTCGATCCGTTCACCACCGATCTCGCGCACTTTGCACCGTCCTCCCATATGTATCTCCACTCTGTCGGCGGAAAGGAGTTGGTCGATACCAAAGGCGCCGCTCATTCTGAAGATGTCGGTCTCTACGCTCCCATCCACTTCAAGCCCTCCACTTATTTTGATGTACTCGCCGAGGATGTTGCCCGATACTTTGATTGAACCGGCAGTCTTGATTTCCTTGACCTTTAAATTCCCTTTGAAGCGGCAGCTGCCGCTGATCTCTGCTTCACCTATCTGCGCGTCATCATCAAAGACGATACTTCCTGAAACGCGCAACCGGGAAGCGGTAGTCCGGCCGGCAATCCTCGCCGCTCCTGATACTCTGATCTCCTCAGCATCTACATCGCCGGCGATCTTTGCGGAGCCGGATATCGAAATGCGTTCATACAAGCCGCTGCTGATCTTTCCTGCTCCGGCAATAGTCGCGGAACTGCGTTTCTCGTTCATAATTAGTTTGCCTCCATTGTTAAATCAATTTTCACTGCCTCTAAGATCGCTCTCAGATCGACCTTAGTTATCACCTCTATATCAGGGTCAAAGAAGACTTCTCCCCAAGCAACGAGAGCAAGGGTGATTTTCGCTGAGATTTCGCCACTGCTCACTTGTTTGCGCAGTAAATATAGTTGCCATTCGTTCGGTGTGGAAAGCGCGTCGATCTTCAGTTGTGTGATGACACTCTGCGCCAACTTAAGATCAGCGATCGTTCTCCCAGCGCGATGCAGGCGCTGCAGAACGGCCAACGCAAAGATTTGATCGGAGGTATAAGGTGTAGAGGCGTCATCAACAGACTGATAGATAGCCGTAATCTCCGCCGGCAATCTGTCGATCCCAGGGAAGGATTTCAGTCGCTGTAAATTTACCTGATTCAGTTCGACCTGCCCCACAATCTCATTTAGCCGTTGCGCCAGCTCGTCCAGCGGATACGTCTCCTTGAGTTGTTGGATGCGAGTAATCCGTTCGAGAATTTTCTCGCGGACAAAGAACGTCTCTTGCCCGGTAAAAGTAGCTTTTCTGATGAACCACGATTCTGGAATCAGGCCCTTACGTTTCCACCGGTAGAGCTGTCCGTATGAGATATTCGTTTCAGCTAAGAGATCTTTTTTCGATATCAGCTTTTCGGTTTCCATTGTCCTCCTGTAAGCCAACGCGAGTACCAAGCACAAACACAAGTGTGCGTTGGTGGTGACGACCCGCAAGCCCGCGCCCTGGCGACGGGCCAGGGTTAGTGCAACTGGTTGATGCGATGCTGCGGCACAACCAGCTCTACATCCCCCCAGCCGACGGATTCAACCAAGGAGGTGAATGAGAGGTCCATTGCAAAAGCCCGGCCAGCCAAACAGCACCATTACCGGCAACCTTGGTCTCGCTCTCCAGTACTCTGTCTTTGAGATATGATCCACACCCTTTCTTTACCCCTTTTCCTTCGCTCATGCCAAAACCATGAGGGCGAGTACCGGTAAAGGCCCCTGCCTGATATCGCTTCAGCGGCCTCGCCAATCGAGTTTAAGCGGCATAAGACCAAAGATCACAACTGCAAAGCCCGCAAGAATAAGTATATGCAGCCAAAACTGGCCATAAATCCTGCCGGCCATGGCAGCGCGCATTGCCTCGGCAATGTAAGTAGTAGGAATAAACCGTGCTACCACCTGTAATGGACCGGGCAGATGCTCAAGCGGGAAGAATACCGGAGCGAGGAAGATGAAAAAAGGTAACACGACCTGAGTCGCCATGCTTGCTACCTGACCCGTTGGACTCCAAAACCCGATAAATGCCCCTATCCCGGCCATAGTAAAGCCGCCCAGCAATAATACCAGCAAGGCTGTCG
>CAYSQQ010000136.1:0-2783 GCA_964433275.1 uncultured Thermotogae bacterium | reverse complement strand
TCTCGATCTGCCGGCCGGCGGGGCGATCGTTCTGATTGCCGGAGCTCTCTTTGTTTTAGTGAGCGGAATAGCCGCGATTACTGCTGCTCGCACGCAAGCCCCTTCCTGATTCTGAGCATGGAAAGCAGTGTGAGGTAAAAGGTAAGGGGTAAGAGCGAAACCGAAGACTGGCAGCGTTGCGCTTCTCTTAACCCCTAACCCGCGCTTCCAAGTTGTTCCTTGAACCTTATCTTAATCGTGATCTTTGTGGCACAATCATTATTGATCGAGAGAGGAGCAGGTATTAAAACACTATTTGCCAAATGCAAGTTCAAGCTGTATTATTTTCGGATAAACAGGGGGCAGTAGATGAAAAATTTTCGCAATAATATAAGTGGGATAATTATCATTATCTTAGTGGTCTCTCGCTTATTTTCCATTAGCGGCACAGCGCAAGAAGAAATTGGTCGCTTCACTGTCGGTCAAGCAGGAATAGTCTCGACGATTATCCCGTTTATAAACCCGGCAAGCGAGGTGGATTTCTATGATTACCACGATTCTGTTGCGCACACAGGGCTGGAAGCAGAAGGAACAGCAGTAATTTTTCTCTATCGGGATCTCCTTACTGGTAAACTCTCGCTCTTTATGATTCTCAGCCAGGAAGGAGGAGAAGCTGGCGCTGCATCTGTCACTTTCTCAGGAATTCCAGCTAATGCCGCCTTTCTCGTCACAGACGATTTTCCTGCTTGGGCACCGGATGCATTTGAGATCTCTCCCCCTACAGCGGCGATTGACTGGGTATGGAGCGCAGGGTTTGCGGACGGAATGGTGCTTGGTCCACTGGGAGATGAGTTTGAGATCACTCTATCCCCGCAGTTTACTAAGGGAATTACGCGAGCGATATTCCTCTTCGGTGATATCGACAATCCACAGACGATCGAGTTGAATTTGATCGACCCGATCATAATCCGCGGAACGCTTAATTTTCCGTCTGTGGTATTGATTGACACCTCTCCGGCGATACCTCTGGTCGATCGCGAAGTGATATTTGATGCCACGGATTCTTATGACCGTGATGGGGATATTGTCCAATATGAATGGGACTTTGATGGCGATGGAATATTTGATATCACAACGAAAGATTCTGTCGTTACCAATATCTACCCAACCAGTGGAATGATGGCTGTAACTTTACGCGTTCATGATCCACTCGGAGCTGTCACTTACTACTCATTCTCCGTTGAGATCAGCGAAATTACAGTACAAGCGATCCGATCGATCTCTACCCGGGAAATACTGCCCGAGGCTTTATTCAGCGTAACAGTGACGATAGAGACGAATATTGATCTTGTCGGCGTCAGATTGGAGGAGAATCTGCCGCGTAACTGGCGGATGCACTCAGTGAAAACTGGAGGAGCCACATTCGATGAAACCGAGCAACAATGGCTCTTTGCTGGCCTGATGCCAGCAGGAACGAGCAAGGTCATTACCTATGAAGTCACGCTGCCAAAACGTCATTTCCTTGTTCCTCTCGCCTTGCCCAATACCTTTACGATCGATGGACTGCTCCATGTCGACGTTCCGGCGCTGGAGACAGCAGTAAGTGGAGATCAAGCGATCATCGTCACGACGGCTTTATCGATCAAAACAGCGATCAGTAAACTGATACCACGATCGACCTTAACAGGGAAGGATGGGCTTGACTTTCGGCTCGATCAAATGATTGAGCCGCGCCAACTGGCTCGCGCAAAGGAGATGTGGAAACACGAGGAGCGAGTTATCGGCACTCGCGGTCAGGTGATCTGCTGGAAGGAGCTGAGCCTCCTGTCTGCCTACACTTACTTCCGTATTCCTGTACACCTGCCGCTGCCAGAGATAGCTGCGCCCGCAGTCTCGGTAGTACGAATAATACACACGCTGCTGCCGCATCATACGGTGGCACTTAATTTACCTGGCAGGGAGATGAGAACGATCGGCAATAATTTCATCGTCCAGATAGAGATTTTTACCGACAGTGATATCTATGGAGTAGGGTTTCAAGAAGAACTTCCCGCCGACTGGACGGTAACCCCTCTTGCCAAGAATGGATTCATATTCAGGCAAGCGGATAATCAGTGGGTCTTTCCGGGGCGGATAGTCGCAGGAGAGACCAAAACGATAATCTACCAAGTGGAACTACCACAAGTATCGATCGCAGCGCCGCCGCCTGTTGACCCGCAATGGAGGGAGATAATGCCGCTGGCAAAAATCTTGCATATTGCCTGGCCGGATATCGAAATCCCGATAGGAGGTGATGGCACAATCAATATAACCGTTACTGCTCCTCTGCCGGTCGCCGTGGTCATCTCCCGTTGGAATGTAAAGACCAATACGATCGACATAACGTTAGGGAATACGATCTCATTTGAACAAATGCAGCGCGCCATCACGTTTTGGCTGGCTGAAGAAGTGATACCGCACACTGATAAAATGTATGTAACTCATGCTGATATAACGGAGATAATCGCTCGTTGGCTAACAGGAACAGAAGTTGGGTTTCCCTTACCAGCAATGATCGCCGTCTCTTCTCTCTTCCCGCAGGGGGTAAATGTCTGGCAAAAGCATGCCTAATCGTTGACCAGAAATGTAATTTGTTTGCAGCGTCTATGCGAAACCACGGGAAAGACTGCAGCCAGGCGCCCGAATTTCTTGTCTGCCCTTGACATATACTGCTAAATGTCGTATATATAACGTATATATAAAGAGCAGCTGTTAAGTTTCACCAGTTAGTGGTACAGAATTGACTCCTTTTCGGCCGACGGGAA
>CAYSQQ010000135.1:0-2794 GCA_964433275.1 uncultured Thermotogae bacterium | reverse complement strand
GGAACTGATATCAAGCAAAAACTACCGGGTACGAACTGCAAAGAATGTGGTATGCCAACTTGCTTTGGATTTGCGATGAAATTAGCCTCAGGCAAAGCAGACCCTGCTGCTTGCCCTTATATCGATCAAAGTTTAAGAGAAGAGTTAGAGGACCTGTTGGCGCCGCCGGTGAAATTGGTTGTGGTCGGTTCGGGAGCACAGGCAATTAGCATCGGCGAAGAAGAGGTTATGTTCAGACATGAGAAGACATTCTTTCACGCTCCTGGACTTGCCCTTCTCATCTCTGATACCGAAACGGATGCAGAAGTCACCGCGAAGATAGATAAGCTCAAAGAACTGCAATTTAAGCGCGTGGGAAAGGAACTGCGGGCAGAGTTTTTGGCACTTCGATGTGCATCAGGAGAGAGAGCGAAATTTATCGCGCTGGTCGAGAAAGTTCTCTCCAAAACCGCCGCCGCCGGGATCGTCTTGATTGCGGAGCAACTCGATCACCTGCTCGCAGCGCAGGAAATATGCGGTGACAGAAGGCCACTTCTCTATCCGATAACAGCCGCCAATATTAACGATGCGATCACCGGACTCAAGGAGAAAGCGACTCCCATCGGCGTGAAAGCAGCGACCATCGAAGAACTTGTGCCGTTGGTCGAGAAATTGCGTTCTGCCGGGTTTGAGCAAATAGTGCTCGATCCGAGCTCAAAGAATCTGATCGAGGCGATACGAGACCAGACTCTCATCCGGCGAGCCGCTCTCAAAAAAGGTTTTCGGCTGCTCGGCTTCCCCACAATCACTTTTCCCTGTTTTCTGGCTGAAGATGAACAAGAAGAAGTTTTGCTCGCCGCCGGCTTGATCGCCAAATACGCCGGGATCATCGTCTTGCGCGATATAGAGAGTCATTCGCTGTTCCCCCTTCTGGTAGAACGGATGAATATCTATACTGATCCGCGTCGTCCGATGACAGTGGAGGAGAAGATCTATGAAATAAATGAACCGGATAAAGAAGCGCCAGTCATCGTCACTACCAACTTTGCCTTAACTTATTTCGCGGTGGCTTCAGAGATGGAGGCAAGTAAAGTGCCGTCTTTTCTATGCATTCAGGATACGGAGGGACTTTGCGTTCTGGCGGCTTGGTCAACAGGTAAGTTTGCTGCCGATACCATCTCTTCCTATATCAAACGTTCAGGAATTGCGAATAAAATAAATCACCGCAACCTCATCATTCCCGGCTATGTGGCTCAGATCAAAGGCGAATTGGAAGAAGAGTTGCCGGATTGGCAGATCATCGTTGGCTCTCGCGAGGCGAGTGGGATTACAACACTGTTGAAGGAACAATAGCTATAACCACTAAGCCACTCCGTTTGCGCCCCTGCCTGTCTAATGATAGTTGACTTTTCCCCACACGTAAGACGGGAAGGTTATCATTGACGCGGGCGCAGGGACAGGGAGGGTGGTGCTTGAAGCCGCCCGAACTGGTCGACAGGTCTTTGCCGTAGAGCCGGTGGCCCGGGGCTGAGGCAATTCATCAGGGAGAAGGTCTCAAAGGCCGGCCTGAGCAACGGCTTCGTCGTCGACGGCTTCCTACATGGTATTTCACTGCCCGATCGATTTTCAGATCTCCTCATCACCTTCCATGCGCGCGGCAGGCGACTGGAAGATGAGCTTGAGGAATTTGAGCGGGTGGTGAAAGAGGGCGGCTTCATCATCCACTGTCCGGGCACAGCGGAGATAGCCGTCGAAGAAGACCAACACACCCGGTTGGTCACATGGGGATATGAGTTTTCGAGGTATAGGGAGGCGGATGGCTGGAAACGGAAGTACTGGAAGCAGCTTTAACGATGCGCTTGCCTGGTATGGACACGTTACCTCCAATCATAGGCCAAGGAGTTGCTGAGAATGAGAGAAGAGCGGAAGACCTGGAACTTCGATGAGTGGGCAGACCACTATGAGGAGGTAGTTGCCGCCAACTCCCAGCTCTATGCACGGTATGACGAAGTGCTTGACAGAGTAGTAGAGATCGCTGATATCTCCGCTGGAAAGATGGTTCTGGACATAGGAACCGGGACCGGGAACCTCGCTCTCCGCTGCCTTGCTGGTGATGCCACGGTTATCGGTCTGGACCCCTCTTAGCGAATGCTGGCCAAGGCGCGCGAAAAGGTCGGTGGTAACCCAAGAGCGGAATTCCATCAGGTTGACGAACCGTTTTTGCACATTCCCTACCCCGATGCCTATTTTGACGCTGTGGCAAGCACCTGCGCGTTCCACCACATACCTCATCGTCTGAAACCAGACAGTGTGCGTGAAATGGTTCGCGTGCTTGAGCCTGGCGGATTATGGGCCTTGGGGGATTTGGTTTTCGAGAGCGGGGAAGTGGAAAGAGAATCTTTGCGCAAGTATGATTGGCTTGAGGAGGAGTATTTTGCACGGATCGAAGTGCTCCGGCCCGTATTTTCGGAGTTGGGAATGGAACTGAACGCGCAGCGGTTCACTCCGGTCACATGGATCCTTTGGGCTATCAAAGCGAAACTTGGTATATAGAAGGTGTGATGTTCAAAGAGCTGATCTTGCCATGAAAGCGTTAGCGAATAGGATGGCAGTAGTTTGCATCATTCAACCGAATACATTCAGTAACTTCAGGCAGGGACATAACGTTAAAAACCCTTTTGAGGAAAGGAGAACCGAGCATGAGATCAATAGTTGTGATATATTCCCCGCTTTGTGAAGGGAACGGTGCATTTCTGGGTCGATTAGAGGAATGGCTGGAAGATAAGGACATAGAGATCATCTCAATTCCGTTCGA
>CAYSQQ010000134.1:0-2812 GCA_964433275.1 uncultured Thermotogae bacterium | reverse complement strand
CCATACGCTCCAAGCTGGGAAAGCGCATAGCCGCTTCCATTGGCCAACAGGGCGAAGGGATGACTTGCCGCGCCCCATTTTTTATGACGTTTTATCCCTGCCCTAACTCCTTTGCCTTCTGGTATGCTGCAATGACTGCTTGCGTCAAAGTTGCCCGCAAGCTGCCTTCCTCAAGACGAGATAAACCGGCAGCGGTTGTTCCTCCTGGGGAGGTCACCATGTTGCGAAGCTCGGACAGATGCTTGTCACTTACCTGGGCAAAGCGCACCGACCCGAGAAAGGTTTGCAGCACAAGCTCTAATGCTGTCTTGCGCGGTATCCCAATATGTACTGCAGCATCAGTCAGCGCTTCTATGATCAAGAATACATAGGCCGGCCCACTTCCACTGATTGCAGTCGCCATATCGATATACTTTTCGGCATCAAAATAGATCTCCTTGCCCATTGCAGCAAGAATCATGCCGACTATACGCTTGTGATCCGACGGTACCGTCTCGGCAGCTGTCCACACACTCATCCCCTCTCCGAGTTGAGACGGGGTATTGGGCATCACCCGAATTATTGAATCATGCCTTAGATATTGCTTCAGAGCAGCGATTCCTACTCCGGCAAGAATGGAAACAACCGACTGGTCCGGTCGCAATTCCTGACGCAGAACAGCGGCCACTTCACGCACAACCTGTGGCTTGATTGCCAGAATTACAATATCTTTCTCCCAAATAGCACGGCAGTTATCAGGAATGCATTGAATCCCATATCGTTCCCCCAATATCTTGAGTCGATCCTGATCGATATCACTCACCGCAATTGCCTCCGGGCTGAAAACTCCTTTGGTTATAATCGCGCTGATGATCGCCTCAGCCATCATTCCGCCACCGATAAACGCAACTTTCATTATTTCCTCCCTCGCTTGAAAAATAAACGACCCGCGGTCAGATCCTGTTATGACTATGCGCTTAATTTCCAGTAGTCGGACTCGGTTCTGAGCCCGACTACTTTGATCTTTGTATTGTGCCGTGGCCGGCAGTTTTGGTTATGCCTCTTCCATAAACGGATAACGATAATCCGTTGGTGGGACAAAGGTCTCTTTCACAGTTCGGGGAGATACCCACTTAAGCAGGTTGAGCATGCTTCCTGCTTTGTCATTTGTGCCAGAGGCGCGGCTACCACCGAAAGGTTGTTGACCAACGACCGCTCCGGTAGGCTTATCATTGATATAGAAGTTACCGGCGGCATGAAGCAACTCTTTTGCAGCAAAGGCAATTACTTCCCGGTCTTTGGCGATGATAGCGCCGGTAAGACCATAGGCTGAGGTGGAATTGCACAGCTTAAGCGTCTCTTCGAGTCTATCATCATCATAAACATAGACCGTCAGCACAGGCCCAAAGATCTCCTCTTCCATCGTCTTAAAATGCGGGTCATTTGTTACGACGATGGTCGGCTCGATGAAGTATCCTTTCGAGCTATCGCTCCCTCCACCGATAATGATCTCAGCATCAGGGGAGTTCTTTACATAATCGATATATCCGGTGATGTTGTCAAAGGCCGCCCGGTCGATAACGGCATTTACGAAATTGGTAAAGTCGCGCACATCGCCTACCTTAATGGTTTTGACGGTTACAGTGAGCATCTCCTTCAGTGCAGGCCAGATTGATTTCGGGATGTAAGCCCGTGAGGCAGCAGAACATTTCTGCCCTTGATATTCGAATGCTCCTCTCACCATAGCAGTATTCAGTTCTTCGAGATCAGCGCTGTTGTGAGCAAAGATAAAGTCCTTTCCTCCTGTTTCCCCTACTATTCGCGGGTATGTATGGTAGGAAGCGATATTCTCACCTATCGTCTTCCATATCTCCTGGAATGCCGCGGTGCTTCCTGTAAAGTGAACTCCAGCCAGTTTGGGGTGTCGCAGTGCAACAGGACCTATCTCTGCTCCGTCTGCTGGGATAAAGTTTATCACCCCTGCCGGCAGCCCTGCTTCCTGCGCCAGTTTCATCACATAGTAGGCAGAGAAGACCGCTGAAGATGCGGGTTTCCAGACAATTGTATTGCCCATCATTGCCGGCGCTGTCGGCAGGTTTCCAGCGATGGCCGTAAAATTAAACGGCGTTATTGCGAAGACAAAACCCTCCAGGGCGCGTTGTTCCAGTCGGTTCCACATTCCTTTAGCGGAAATCGGCTGCTGTTCATAGATCATCTCCATAAACTTAACGTTAAAGTTCAGAAAATCGATAAGTTCACATGCCGAGTCTACCTCTGCCTGAAATGCATTTTTACTCTGACCCAGCATAGTAACACCATTTAAGGTTGCTCTCCACGGGGCGGAGAGCATTTCAGCCATCTTCACAAAGATACTGGCCCGGTCTGTCCACGGCATAACAGACCAAGTTTCCCATGCTTGCTGAGAGGCCTCAATTGCGGCGTTAATCTCTTCCGGACCGCCTTTATGATAAGTTGCCAAGACGTGCTGATGATCATGAGGCATTACGCATTTACCTAAATTGCCGGTTCTGACCTCTTTCCCCCCGATAATGAGCGGAATCTCGATCGTCTCTCTGGCAAGTTCTTCTAATCTCTTCTTTAATTCATCCCGCTGGGGGGTTCCGGGTTGATACGCTAAAATAGGTTCATTGATCGGTTCCGGTAGCGTGAATTTAGCATTACTCATAATTCTTTTCTCCTTATCTGTTAAGTTTCACCAGTTATCGTATATTCTTTCCAAAAACCTTTTTGCGCTGCTTAACAGGCTAATAGCCATCAAGTAATCTGTATCTTCGCGACAAACACCTCCTTTTCAAAGTATCATTGGAAGAGG
>CAYSQQ010000133.1:0-2833 GCA_964433275.1 uncultured Thermotogae bacterium | reverse complement strand
ATTGCGCTATTCACATGGAAGAAGTGGGCCTTTTGGGGCTATGTAGTTGCCAGCATCGCCGGCGTTATTGTGAGTATGTCAATGGGAGTACCAGTTTGGCAATGGCTGTTAGGCTTAGCAGGTGTAGTTATACTCTACGGGGTGCTTCAGATCGGCGGCGAAGAGAAAAAAGGCTGGTCGCAGTTGGAGTGATCAAACCGCCTCTGTCGAGTGAATGGGCTGATGAACCGGTTTGAGGATAACGTGACAAACCGTGAATCGCCTTGCCTGCGCGTCAACAGGGGCAGCTTTTTCGAGGAGCAGCGGACTGTAACAGGCAAGGTGTTTCCTAAAAACCTGAACGGCATTCTGGTTTAAAAAAACACTTGACTACACGCTGACCTTTACCCATAAAGGGAAGAGGTTCAAGGTTCACCTGTCTGCGTGCGATCACGCACAGGCAGGCGGTTCCAAGGTTCGAAGAGGAGAGAAGAGGTTGGAAAGAGGTCCATAGTCCAATGTCCAAAGGAAGAGGTCCACAGGCCACAGGCCACAGGCCGATGTCCGATGACTGATGAACCGTGAACCTCTGAACCTAGATAGTTACCTTGAACCTCTGAACCTGCATTGTTTCCGTGAACCTGACAACCTATCAGCGCCAAATTTTCCAAGTTGATTACTGATTTATTGGCGCAAGTAACTTAAACTAAGAAGAGCAATATTCTGCTGCGATGGTAAGGAGGTCGGAATTGAGTTCATTAAAACGGCTTGGCGATCAGCTAAGAGGAGAGATTCCCTATCCGTTACGGCACGTATTGATCGAGGATATTCGTGCCGGACAATTTATCAGCCAATGTTTCCTCGTCAAACAGAAGAATACGCGTTCGACAAAGCGTGGTGATCCCTACCTCGAACTCCAATTGGCCGATCGATCAGGATATCTTCCAGCACGTGCCTGGGCGGAGACGGCCAAACGCTACGGCAACCAATTTGAAGAAGGGGATTTCGTCTTCGTTGAAGGTCGGACAGAGACTTATCGCGATGCGCTTCAGCTGATCGTTGAATCGATCAAAAGTTTGGAACGGCATCAAAAAGAGAATGGAAAGATACTTGAGTTTGATCGCTCGTTCCTTGTTCCAGCGAGCCGCTACGATGTGGAAGAGATGTGGCAGGAACTTCTCGCCATGATTGATGATGAGATCACATCACCCCAGGTCAGACAGTTATTACAAGACGTGTTTGGCAAATACGAACGTCAATTTAAGGAGTTTCCTGCGGCAATCAAGTACCACCACGCCTATTTAGGCGGTCTGCTTGAACATTCGTTGGAAGTAGCGCGTGCAGTGCTCGCCTTCGCCAAGCTGCATTCTGATATCAATGTTGATATTGCTTTAGCCGGAGCTTTACTTCATGATATCGGAAAGATATTGGAATTTGATGATCCGATCGCAACTCGCCACAGCTTCAGTGGACAACTGCTCGGTCACCTCCTTTTGGGATGTAATATGATCCACGATACAGCGATGGCGATCGACTGGCCGGATAAACGCATTCCCCAATTGATCGAACACATCATCCTATCGCATCACGGCGAACTGGAATACGGTGCGGTAATTCTGCCGAAGACGAAAGAAGCGATCGTTGTATATCATTTTGACGATCTCTCTGCTAAATTGAACATGATTGACAAGCACGTCGCTGCCGACACTACCGAGCAGGAGTTCACCGGTTGGCACCACCTCCTCGCTCGTAAGTTTTTTAAGGGGAGCAGCGAAAGTTGATTGCGGCTCAGTGCGGCAGGAGGACCACTTTTACCGCTTCATAATTCTTTTGCAGATTTATTCCGCGTTCATATTCAGCCAGCGGTAGTTGATGGGTGACAAGTGGAGCAAGATCGATCCGTTGTAGTAACTGTTGCCCGCGTTCCCAGGAGGAGAATATCTCGCGTCCGACAACACCCTTAATTGTTACCTCTTTAAATACTATTTCTTCTGATATATCAATTGGGACCGGAGTGTCGGGAAGGCCAAACGCAACAAATATACCTCCGTTTTCCAGCAAGTTCAAGCCCTGCTTGATGGCGATCGGGCTGCCCGACATTTCGAGGACAACATCGGTATGCTTGATCATCTCTTCTACTGGTTCGCACTGCGCATTGATCACCTCGTCAGCTCCCATAATCCTCCCTTTTTCCAGTCGCACATCGGAAAGCCCAACGAGCAGTACGGTCGCTGCCCCCTCTGCTTTAGCAATGCTTGCGGCCATAATACCGATTGGCCCATCTCCGAATATGACGACTCGCTTGCCAGCGACATCAGCCGTCTGCACTGTGTGGACAGCATTTCCGAATGGCTCTTGCAGAGTAGCTATTTCATGCGGCAGAGCAGGATCATTCACCCAAATAACATTCTCTGGAACAGCAATATACTGGGCGAACGATCCATCGCAATCAACCCCGATAATGAGAAGATTATTGCAGATGTGAGGCTTACCGTTGCGACATGTTTTACAATGACCACAGTAAAGGTGTGTCTCCACCGATACATAATCACCGACCGAGAATGAATCGACCTCACCTCCTATCTCTTCAATATATCCTGCTAATTCATGGCCGAGAATCTGCGGTGGGTTTATTCTCTCTTGCGCCCATTCGTTCCATTCGTAAATATGAAGATCGGTGCCGCAAATCGATGTCGCAACGACACGAATCAATACTTCCTTTGGCCTGGGAGTAGGAATCTTAACGTCGATCAACTCTGCCCCCGGCGCTGGTGTAAGTTTAGCTACTGCCTTCATTTATTATCATCTCTCCTGTGAAATTATTGTATGTATTATACCCCGAGTGGAGAATTTT
>CAYSQQ010000132.1:0-2838 GCA_964433275.1 uncultured Thermotogae bacterium | reverse complement strand
GAAGATCAGGCTGGAAGAGGTCTTTTCAGCAGCAGTAAGCGTTTTATCCAGAAAGGCGTTCAACCCCTGGAGAAAGGCGCGTCTGTTCTGATCATTCTTCATAGCTTCGACAATCTTCTGGATACGGCTAAGCGCCTCTAATAGATCATCCCGCAGAATCTCCCCTGATTCCAGCGCCCCAGAGAGTCGTTCCCACAACAGATAACCCAATTGAGATGGCGCACGTTCAATAATGATTATCGGGCTGGCCTGGGTAATGAGAAACTCTACCGCACTGATAACATCATCGTCGGTTAGTTTTTCTATCTCTTTACCGGTTTGATAGACCAGATAAGAGATGTAAAAACAGACCCAATGAACTTTATCTTCTTTACCGGTCAAGGAATTAACTCTGCCCCACTCTTCTTGATAACGTTGACATTGTCTTTCCTGCTGAAATTCTTCGTGGTGCGCCAGGAACGAACAACTGGAAAGACAATCGATGCGGAGCAGGCGATTCTCGCCGCAACAGCGGGAGCAGATCAGTCCGGTCAACGCGGGGCAACGGCGGCGGCCTTTTCGTTCATTACACCAAAGACAATCAGTCATTGTGTTGATGATATTCTCCATTTGGGGTTATTGTTACGAAGAGATCCATGTTATCTGCCTGCTTGTACGTGCTCAGACAGAAAGAGGTAGTTGACATACTCTCTACGAATGAAACCGGCGGAGTATGTCAACTCTTACTTACTCGTTTATTTATCTTCTGTGGTCGCTTGTAAGTGCGAAGCGAATGTCGGGTCTACTGTTCCCGCTCCCATGGTTCCATCAATGGGTAATTATCTCGATTCCATCCCTCCCCAAAAATCCGCTGCGCACGGTCGCCGATTCCATCGTTATCAGCATCCCTTCCCCGATGCCGGCTCCAAAAATTACCGCGGCCTTGTCCATCGTCCCAGCGGTTGAAAGTATGGTCGACAGCAAGCGAGTTGATGAAATTATTGTGAAAGAACCAGTTTCCGCCGTTGCATAAGAATCCTCCTATAATGTTCCCATCACGATCTCTGATGATTCCCTCTACAACGACTCCGGGAGAGACATCAATAAAATCATTCGCTATGATGCGGTTGCGAGGCGACCGGCGGACAAAGTAAATTCCTATATCTCCTTTGGTGATCGTATTCCGATAAATCAAAGTTTCACTGGCATCGATGAGAAAAATGGCAGAAAAGCTGCTGTTTGTAAGTATATTGTTGTAAATCGTTACGGAGCGTACTTCCTGTAAGTGTATTCCGATATTACTGTCGATAATGGTGCATTCTGCAACGACAACATGAGAGAGGTCTTGTAAGAAGATCGCAGCTGCACGAGCGCCAATGATCAGATTGTTCGTGATGCGGAAGTATTTGGTCACTCCCTCGATGTGAATTCCCGCTAGAGCCTCACTGGCATCGATCTTAAATCCCGCGATGATAAACGGATCATCTCGTGTCCCTGTTCCGCTGGTTACTCCATTCTCCTCTGTTGCTGCTTCGTCACCGATAATCATTATTGGGTTGCGTACTTGTAACGCTTCGCCTGTCATTGCCACGCCAATGGCAAGCAAAATCACTGTTGCGACGATGGTGAAAATCGTAACGCTCTTCATCTGCATCTCCTCCTTCTTATGTTTATTTCCGGCCACCTCTCACACGCAGTATAACACGCTTGGTTTTTACCGTCCAATATAAGGCATCAGACTTCATTAGCTTGATCAGCATATCAAACGTTAGCGATAATTTAACGCAAAGAAAATTCCATTCGATATCCTTTACCATTGCTGCGAGGGGGTTACTCTCGCGTTCCGAAGATCGCAGTGCCGATTCTAACCAGCGTCGATCCTTCTTCAATCGCTATTTGCCAATCATTACTCATTCCCATCGACAGGATATTCATGTTGACATTCTTGATCCGCGCAGCAGCGATGGTGTCAAAGAGAGCTCTGGCGCGCTTAAAATATGGTCGTGCCTGTTCCTGGTTAATGAAATACGGCGGCATCACCATCAATCCCTCCCCGCGCAAGCATGAGAGGCGGGAGAAGATGGCTAATAACTGTTCCAAATTAGCTTCTTCAATTCCGGATTTAGTCGCTTCTCCGGCGATGTTGACTTCGATTAATGCGGAGACAACTTGACCGCTCTCTGCGGCCACCCGGTTGATCCGCTCGGCCAGTCTGATCGAATCGAGACTTTGAATAAGATCAAAGAGGCTGAGTGCTTGCCGAACTTTATTCGTTTGCAGATGGCCGAGCATATGCCAGTCGGCAGAGAGAGAGACTTCCGCCTTCTTCCGCGCTGCTTCTTGTACGTAGTTCTCTCCGATGACAGTAACACCGGCGCTGAGCGCTTCACTTATCTCGCTGCTGGTGCGTGTCTTTACCGCTGCGCATAAGGTTACACCAGCGGGGATCTGCTTTAAGATTATCTCAACCCGCTTTCCGATCGTCATTGCGTGATCTATCTTTGCCATTGCATGCGAATCTTATCACGCAAGAGAAGAAACGTCAATAACTTTGCGCTTTGAACTTCTTTTTCTTCTGCTTCTTTACGTGGACGACTTGTGCCTGATCGGGTAAAATTCAAGGAATGTTTCGTCTGTCCCCGGCAGGGCGATTGTTAGATGAATCACCCCAGCAAGAGAAAAGAAAAAGGGTCAAGCGCCAAGATTTACGCAAAGGCGCAAAGACACAGAGAACAGAAAGGGGATGTTGGTCTGTCCCCCTTGGCGATCTTTGCGGCTTGAGTGAGTGCAACGAACGGGCGAGAAAAAAAGATTGTCTCTCGCAAAGGCGCAAAGACGCAAAGAATAGCAAAGAGAACA
>CAYSQQ010000131.1:0-2843 GCA_964433275.1 uncultured Thermotogae bacterium | reverse complement strand
ATGAGGTAAGCGGGAACCGAACCGAGGGAGATGAGGACATCCATATTAGCCCGGCGATGGCGGATCGCCATAAAGGAAGCTCGATGGGTGGGCCAGCCGGAGAGAAATACTACCGGAAAGCCCAGCAGGGCGACTATCGCGTTGTATCCGGGAATCGCCACAACCATGAAATGAAGCATCATCATGGTCATTATCACTGCGGCGGGGATGATGGCGGAGAGCAGTCGCCGTCTCGCCTTTTGGACTTTTAGTAGATCTTCATCAATCTTCTCCCCCTCTTTCTCCTCGGCTTCCTGTTTAACCACCCGATAGCCAGCCCCCCCGATCACCCTTTCCAATTCTCTGATATTCGTTACGCGGGCATCAAACTCTATAGTGGCTCGTTCAGTGGCCAGATTAACGTTAGCTTCAAGCACTCCTTCTGCCTTATTTAGAGCTTTTTCGACAGTCTGAGCGCACGAAGCACAGGTCATACCGCCGATCTTCAGTATCGCCTTATCTTTGTCGGCGATCACTGAATATCCAGCCGCTTCCACTGCCCGCCGGAAGTCGGCCATGCCGGCCTCATCCGGCAGATATTCGACGGTTGCTCGCTCGGTGGCGAAGTTAACCCTTGCTTGCGTGGCCCCCTCGACAGACTGAAGCGCTCTCGCAACTGTCTGGGCACAGGACGAGCAGGTCATCCCTGAAATAGGCAGACTAAGCTTGCGATGAGCTCTGTTCGGCTGCTTGTCTATCTCCCTGTTCATTTTCTCCGATCCTCCCTTCTGTTTCTCCTTCTTAATCTCTCAGCTTCGTATATCTCGCTGAAACTCTTGTTTGCAAGCAGAAGTAACTGGTCGCCAATTCTCCTCGCAACATTATCTTTGGGTAATTTGTCAAAAACGCTATAAGACGAACAATCACAAGGGATTGCCTCTACGGTTGGTGACCCGGTATTCGGGGTCAACCCCAACCTTAAATAAGTGCAAGTTAGACCTTCCATTCGCGTCGGGCTCAGAGACGAGCCCGACTACAGGGGACAGGGTTGACTAAAGTATTTACGAAGTTAGGTTATTATAACACCTCTTCCAATGATCAATCATCAATAAGCGCCTGCTGGCGGTAGTTCTCTTTTGCCGGAGTGATTTGCACTTTACCGTATACACCGTCGTAGCCGGGCAGAATTTCAACATTTCCACCGCGGACTTGTACAATTCCGTGCTGGATGGCCGGCGGAACAGCTGCTTTCAATTCTTCCGCGGCAAGGTCGAGCAGGATACGAAACTCGCTGCCGTAATACTCAATCAGCCGCAGATATTCCTTCTCCACCCGCTTGGTTTTGACTCCAACTTTAAATGCTTGTGCAATGATCTCCTGCAGCGGAATGAGGGAGCGATATGGTATTACATTCTCAGACAAGGGTATGCCGCCTTGATTCACCTCTGCTTCTGTGCGGTCGGCGAGTGTTTCTACACGGTGCATCACGCCGATAGTAAGCTCCTTACCACATACCGGACAGATATTGCCTATCATGATCGTTTCCTGGGGAGCAAAACGACGATCACAGCTGCGGTGGCCATCATAATGGTACTTTCCTTGAGCAGGAAAGAACTCGATCGTATATATGAACTGCGTCTGATCTTTATCTTTGATCGCAGTGATGATATTAACAAAGCTCGCTTCCGGAAGGTCAAAGACATTTGCTTCGCGACCGAGATTGGCCAGTGAATGGGCGTCGGAATTCGATATAAGTGAGATCTGATCTAAGGATGACAAGCGCCAATTCATCGGCGGGTCGCTCGACAAACCTGTTTCAATGGCGAAAATATGGTCACTCAAAGAACCGAAACATTCTGCCAGTGAATCAAATCCTGATTTCGCACCGAACACGGAGAACCAAGGCGTCCACGCATGGGCAGGAATTATCATTGTTTGCGGGGAGACCGACCAGATTGTCTCAGCGACCTTCATTGCTGAAATGCCCAATATTGGGCGTCCATCAGCCGCCAAATTACCGATCTTCGACAATTCACAGTTGATCCGTTCTACATCTTGCAGACTGGGAGCAAAGAGGAGGAGATGAATCTTACGTACCCGGCTCTTCTGACTCCAAATGCAGGAGATCTCCGCTGTCAGCATGAAGAGAACCTGATCATAGTAATAAAGCCCGTTTCCCTGAGGAATAAGGGATTGGCAAAGAGTCTTATACCAGAGCGGATGCGTGAAATCGCCTGTGCCCAGGATATCGATCCCCTTTCTCCGCGCCCAAACAGCAAGCTGGGGCAAGTCCATCTGCGGACTAGTAGCGCGACTGAATCGCGAATGGATATGCAGATCAGCGATCAATCTCATTTAGTTCCTCCGATGACCTTTGGGTTTACTGCGCAACAAGGTGAGTCTTTACCTTGTAAGCTTGCAACTACTCAGGTTATCAGATTCACGGTTGAACCTGAGCATGCGTTAAGTTTAAGCGATAGCTGTAGTGGAGAGCAAATTGACACAAACATTGAGTTGCCAGAACAAGGGAAGGTGGTTAAACTGAACCACTAACTCTCGCGATGCTTTCCTCGCTATCTCTTGCGCGAGGGAGAACGGTCCTAAAACCCAAACTTGACATTGCCACTCTTCCTCCCCGTCCCGTCGCCGATGTAGGCGCGGTAGCTGCTCCAGCGATACTCTTCCGGATACTCCACCACCCATGCCCAGACCGGGCGCTAAGTATAATGTAGCGACCGAGCTTCAGCCGGCCAAAACAGAGGCGCTGTGCCACCACAGCATCGAGCTTGCCGATCCCGATGTCGCCAGCACATCGAGTTTAGCCTTTGATTTCCGAAACAATCTTGATTAGACTATTGATTAGA
>CAYSQQ010000130.1:0-2978 GCA_964433275.1 uncultured Thermotogae bacterium | reverse complement strand
ACTGCGCATGAAGGACGAGTAGTGCGCCGTCGGTGGCGAATACGAGTGGCCTGCTGAGAAGAGAAGCGGCCACTGCCCCGTCCTGTTCGAGGGGGCACGAGGGCTGCTGAAGAAGGGAGCGGAAAGGGCTCGCTCATGCTGAAATTGCTGGATGGTTTTTCAGACAGGCTCCTTTGGCATTGTGAATTCCTCCTTGTTCAAGTTTTAAGGTGTCCCGCCAACCGGGTCAACTCCAGATCTACCAGGCTGTTCGATGTCATCACTACAAGCCGCGAGAGGTTGGCGTTCACTTGGGCCTGCACTTCTCCACCATCAGCGTTATCACGAAGCGCAGAGCTGAGACAGCATCAATTAGAAAGTAAAGGTCTGACCCCGAAGGGTCGCGATGATAGTAGACCGGTTTAGGACAACCCAACGACTGTTTCTTCTTTAGTGTTCCCATAGTAGGGTCCTCCTACGAGGGTATTGCCAGCCATGCTATACATCATTTTATCTAGAATATAAAAAGTGACATACCGTTAATTTATTACCCTTGCACTATTTTCAAAAGAAAACCAGCATAACATCTATGCTTACAGGATTCCACAGGTCGTCAAATTGGTCTAATGGCGAAAGTTAGATCAGACAGATCTCTGCGCCTCTGCGCGAGATTCGCTTTTCTTGCTGTCTAGCTTTTCAGTTCTCTTGCCACGGCCTGTCTGCCGACAGGTAGGTGTAAACGAGTCTCTTCAGCCCTTCTCTGAGGGTTACCTTAGCTTAACCGTGAGGAACCGCAAAAGATAGGCACGGCCTTCCCGGAATTGCTGGAACTGATGCCTGTACACTGCATCAACGCTGCCCGTTTTTCATCCTTGACAAAGACAGTCGGTCGTGATAGTATTGCGGTTGGAAGTTATTCGCAATAAGAAAAGGAAGGACATGCTCTTAACCAGCCGTTACACCGACCGACTCAGAAGCCATCATAATGCGTTGGCGCCGCTACGGGCACTGGTGACTCCGACTATGGATTTTGCCGGACAGATTCAGAGGATGCAAGCCGACACGCGACCACGGACTATCTATGTTCACACCCCTTTCTGCAGCCACAGCTGCACCTTCTGCAACTTGAACCGGCGGTACGAGCACCCCCCGGCGGAGTACGCCGAGCTGGTCGTGCAAGAGATCGAGACCTACGCTGCATGTGATTACGTCAGCGAGGGTCGGTACGGCGCCGTCTACTTCGGTGGAGGGACACCGACCACTCTTCGCAGCGAAGATCTGCGCGCGATCCTGCGTGCTCTTCACAAGAACTTCACCTTGACGGAGAACGCCGAGGTGACGATCGAGACGACGATCGATGACTTGACGCCTGATAAGGTCGCTGTCTTCAAGGAGGAAGGAGTCAACCGGTTCAGCGTCGGCGTGCAGACATTCTCCGACAAGGGCCGGCGCGTCTTCGGCCGACGGGGAACCAAAGAGGCTGCGATCGCCAAGCTCGACTTTCTGCTCTCTACCGGATTTCGCAATGTGGGGATCGATCTGATCTACAACTGGCCCGGGCAGACCGAGGAATGTCTGCTGGATGATCTGGCGGTCATCGGAGCGCTCGATCTGTCGGGGTTGAGCTTCTACTCACTCATCATGATGAAAGATGCGCCGCTGCAGCGGATGATCGACAGTGGTCAGGCGTTGCCGTTGGGGGATCTGTCGCAAGAGAAGGCCTATTTCGATCTTATTCTGGAAAGACTCTCTGCACAGGGGTTCACCCTGCTCGAGCTGACCAAGCTCGTGCGACCCGGCAGGGATAACTACGATTATGTCAGTATCCGCTATGCCGGCGGCGATACCCTTGCCCTGGGCGCAGGGGCCGGCGGTCGGCTGGGGGGAATAGGCTATCACAACACATCGGCTATCGACGAGTATCGCGCTCAAGTGAACAGTCCGACCGGACTGCCGGAAATGGGGTTTGCCGCCGATGATCTCTATCATCAGATCCATCGGCTCATCGGCAGAGTGCAGTTCGGGCGGCTGGACTGGTCTGATTTTGATTCATTCCCCGCAGCGACTGAGACCGTACGCACACTGGCCGCCGATCTTGAAGCAGACGGCTTGGCAACAAGCGATCAATACGGCTTTAGCCTTACTAACGACGGCGTCTTCTGGGGGAACAACATCGGTCACGAACTGACGACAACGCTGATGAAGGCGCTGGCGACAGATACGGAAGCGCCTGGTCAAGTAGGCGGTCATTCGCATCCACACATGAAGCGTGCGGGGCATCCAGCTAAGGCAACGAAGAGAAAGTACCATTGAGTAGAGGGTGCAATCGGCCCGTAACGAAACAGTTACGGATAGAAGAAAACAGTTTCAAAGGAGGTTTTACATGTTGGCACGTTGGAAGTTCAGTCTGGTAGTATTGACCGTATTGGCGGTCGGATTCATCGGCGGTTTTGCCGCCGATGCGCAAGAGACCATCCATATTGTAGATTCAGTCGGTAGGGTGGTGGAGATACCATACCCAATAGAGCGGGCCGTTGTGCTCAACTCCGGCTCAGTGGGGATCATCCGCGCGCTAGGTGCGGCAGATCGTATCGTCGGCATAAGTGACTTCGTCGCGGGCAACCCCGCGTTCTGGGGTCCGATCGCTGAACTGCCGCAGGTGGGAGGCATCCGCAGCCCCAACTACGAGGTAATTATTGCCCTGCAGCCGCAGATCGTACTTAACTTTGGTACGCACCCGGCCGTTGACATCGAAGAGATGGCGCGAATGCTCGCCCCGGCCGGGATCGTGGTGGTGGGGATCGATTCGTTCCGTTTCGCTACTCTTTATCAGGATATCGCAACATTGGGCCGGATCTTCGGCAATATCGGCCGCGCCGGTCAGCTGATCGCCTTCTATCAGGATATACTCGATTTGGTGGCAGAGCGCGTTGCCGGACTCTCACCTGAAGAGTGGGTGCGCGTATACGCCGAACATCACGCCGGTCAGTTCCGTAGTT
>CAYSQQ010000129.1:0-3025 GCA_964433275.1 uncultured Thermotogae bacterium | reverse complement strand
TACTGGAAGTGATAGGAAAAGAATTGACGCTCCAGCGATTATCAGATAGACTTGCTGCGATGAAAGAAGATGGATAACGAGGATCCAACGTGACGTTACCGTGGATCGCCAAGTTACTTATCAAAAATACCCTCAGGAGGGATAAGATGCAAATAAGAAGAATGAACGTTATGGCAGTAGTAATAACAGCTCTCCTCCTCATCGGCGGAACGCTGGGACAGGCTGAAGCGCCTGTTCCTTGCCCGCACGCAACAGCAGTAATGGAGAGTGTGTGGCAGGTCTATGACAAGATTACATCTTTCTACGCTAAGGCGCTGAGTATCAATACTGTGGAAGAAGAGGCGATGCCAATCTCTGTTTTCCAATTCGAAATATGGTTTGATTATCCTCGCATGCGAATGGATATGGTAGTAGAGAAAGACGATTTGCAGTTTACATCAACGATGATCTCCGGCTTACAAACGGAATTCATCTATCTGTACATGGATGGCCAATGGAGCAAAATGAAGCTCGATCCAGTACTACCAGATACCCCCAGGGGCATGTTTCTCGGTGAGGATATTCTCTATTATACTGCGTTAGATGAGGGGATGCTCGCTGAACGGGCAGTATGGGTCATTGAGGGCGCCGGTATGATCGCGGGCCAGCCGCAGAGAGTCACCTGGTGGATCGATCAACAGACTTACTTTATCGTGCAAATGGCGCTGATATCTGAGATGCCGCCGCAGGGCAACATTACAACTACCATCCAGTGGAAGGAATTTATGCCTCATATCGCCATCCCAGGCGAGAAGTTCGCTGTTCCGGAAGATGTACCGCTGGTTGAGCCGGGCGTGCCGTTTGAGCGACCGACTGCTCCTTTCCCAGCGCCAGAGTTTCGTGCCGTTGACACAGCAGGAGAAGAGATCGCACTCGTCGATCTGCGCGGTAAGGTTGTCTTGATCAATTTCTGGGCCAGTTGGTGCCCGCCATGCATCGATAAACTCCCGTTAATCCAGCAACTTTATCAACAGTATGCCGTTGATGGTCTGGTGGTCATCGGAATAAATCTCGATCGTACTGAGCAGGCGATGGAACAGATGCTGGAAATATTTGGCATCACTTTCCGCCAGATATTTGAGCAGGCGGATGAAATATCTGATCTATTCAATGTTATCGGTATTCCAGCCACTTTCCTTATCGATCGTCAGGGAATCGTGCGCTACCTCCATCTGCACCGCGAAGACCGACTGCGTGCTGCTATTGAGCGTCTCCTTGCCGAGCAGTGAAACAGGCGTTAATAGCGCTGCTGTGCGTGCTGGGAGCGATCTTCCCTGCAATGGCGCAGGCGCCGATTCTGTCGTTTACTGCCGAACCGGCTGAGTTGGCGCTTGTCCCGGGAAGGAGCGCTGCAATACGACTCGTCGTAACGAACAATTCTCCCCATCAGGCCGACGACCTGGAGGTCATAATTACCGCGCCGTATGGCCTGACCGTCCTCCCCAACTTAGTCGCAGTAGAGAAGATTGTTCCTTTTACACGAGCTGTACTTACGTTCACCGTCACTGCCGACGATCGATTTGCAGAACCAGATCACCGCATCCGCTTCGAATTTGTCTATACCTACTGCCATGGTGATTTCTGCTTTCAAATCGTTGATGAACTTAGTTTCGTTGTATTTTACGGCGTGGATGATCAGATTTCATATATCCGTGCCGAAAGAAGGGGCTGGCTGCTCCTACTCGTGGCGGGAATAGTTCTTAGCGGAGCGATTCTCCTTATGCAGCGCGGCGGCCCGATCTTGCCGCTGTACATAATCCTCTGTCTCATCATTGGAGGCATGCTCGTCCATGGACTGCGAACCGACCAACACAACGCAGCACGCCGGATCGCTGTTATTCTCTGTACCGCCTGTATCGGTATCGATGATATAATGAGATTGCCGCGGCAACTTTATCCTGAGACCATCGCTGCCATAGATGCGATCAAGCGCCGCATCGAGTTGCTCGTCTTTCATACCGAGTGGTGCCGTTCGTGTCCGTACGCGATTGCAATGGCAGACCTGTTTGCCGCCGCCAATCCTCTATTAGTAATCACAGTTATCGATGCTGATCAGGAACCGGATATGGCGAACAAGCACGGTATCAAACAGAATCGCCGGATGATCGTTCCAGCGATCGTCCGGCGTGATACAGGCACAATTATCTTCGGGATCAATGATCTGGAAAAACGGCTCTTGGCGCTGGTGCGGGAGTGAAAATGAGAAGATTGATATCGTTGCGGCGGATCAGTCAAAGTTGCGGTCTGATCTTCGCGCTCCTGGGAGCATTCGGCATCGGAATGAAACATATCATCTTCCCGGGGCTGCATTGCCACGCTTGCCCCTTGTCGGTGACGATCTGCCCGATCGGGTTACTGCAACATAAAGCGATCTTCGGAGTAATCCCTTATTTTCTGCTCGGGACGATTGGAGTCTACGGCCTCTTCTTTGGTCGCGCCTTTTGCGGTTGGTTCTGTCCGTTCGGTACAGTCAATGATCTGCTTGCGCAACGCAAGGTGAAGATCCACCGTGCTTTGGCCTACTCAAAGTTCATCGTTCTCCTGCTCGTAATAATCGGAGCAGTGTACTATGCTGATACATTATTCTGCCGCATCTGTCCGGCAGCCTCTCTGTCCGCCTCCTTGCCGTATTTCTTGATGGGGATGGTGCCGGTCGGCCGTTTATTTCTCTTCCGGATGGCAGTTTTAGGCGGCGTGATCATCGGGATGATTCTTGTCGCTCGATTGTGGTGTCGCTATTTATGTCCGATGGGAGCTATCTTCTCGGTATTCAACCGAATAAGCTTCTTCCGCTTTTCGCTCAATAAGCAACGATGCACTGCGTGCGAAGTTTGTCAAGATAGTTGCGTGATGGGCCTCTCCCCACAAAGAGAGATTGATTGTGCAGACTGTATAAAGTGCGGTGCGTGCGTTGATCATTGCCCCCAGAATGCGATAAAGCTCAAATTCTCTCCTCGTAAAGCGAAATGATCAGTTATATATTACT
>CAYSQQ010000128.1:0-3070 GCA_964433275.1 uncultured Thermotogae bacterium | reverse complement strand
TTCGACATTCGGATTTGCATTCCGTGGGCACGGCATGCCGTGCCCCTACAAAAATTAAACAGGTAAACAGATAGGTTCGCCCCTACAGGTATTTTTCTTTCCTTCTTTTTCTTAACCATTAATCCCTTTCTTAATCCCTCCTTAATCCTTTCTTAATCCTGCTCCTGACTCCTGACTTCAGTCTTCAGTCTTCAGCCTTCTACCTTTTACCTTCAACCTGCTTTAGAACCGTGAACCGTGAACCCTTTCCGAACCGTGAACCGTTGTCCCCACTGCTATTCGCGAAAGTCTTTGTCGAACAGTATCTACTGCAGCTTATAATATAAGTTATGAGAGAAGAGTTTATCTATTTGATTTCCGGTTTGATCCTCGTCATTGCCGCATTTATATTCAACTCTGCGCTGGCTGATCCATTTGCACAAGGGTTAGAAGAACTCGCGGCCGGAAAGCCGGCGGCAGCGATCGTCAGTTTCCAGCGAGTGCGTGAAGATCATCCTCTTGCCGACTTTACCCGACTCTATCTGGCGCAAGCTTATCTTCAGAGTAACGATCCTGATCAGGCGATCGCAGTACTTACCAATGTGGACATCCCATTTGAAGTTGCTCTTCTACGCGGCAAAGCTCATTTACTACAGGGCAATCCAATCTTAGCCGCGACCAATGCCGAAGAAGCTCTTCGTACTGCTCTTTTACGTGAGGAACAAGAAACAGCCCTATTTCTGCTCCTTGATATTGCAGAAAGTGAAGACGACCACCTACAGCAGGTAAATATCCTCCTCCAACTACTTGATATTATCTATATTCGCTTTATCGGCTATGGAGGACGAGTTCTACATGCTCGCCTCGCAGAAGCAGCATCGTTTCTCGATCCAGCAGATGAACGAGAACGGCATGCGCTGCTTGATTATGGGCTCTATCTGGTCAGGTTTGATCCAATAACTGCGCATCGTATATTGAGCGATATCCTTCCGTTTCTTGTGGGAGAGAATATGTATGAAGTTCTCTTCCAACTTGCATTTATCGAGATGATCCACCACAGAGACTACCGAGCAGCACAGCAGCGCCTCAACCATTTAATCAGCTTTGGTCCGCAAAGTATGGTTGATCGCAGCCGCTATTTCATCGCTCACAATTTACTTAACCTTGATCAAAGACAGGAAGCGGAAAGATTATTCATGCAGATCATCACAACTGGGGACAGAGATTGGGCGGCGTTGAGTCTCTACTGGCTCTTTCGCCTTTATTTGGGCCGCAATGTGATCGATGCCTGGGAATTACTCCGAGGAGCAGAGAGAGATTTCTCCTCCTCGACTCACTATCATCGCAGTCTGTTCCGTCTTTTCTTCCATCATCTTGCGGCTGGAAACTACACCGCGAGTCAACCAGTGATAGAACTGCTCCTCTCTCTTCCACTCGATCACCATGACCATCCTCGCGCCCTCTTTTGGCGCCATCGTCTGGGAGAGATTTTGGGAGACCCGGCAGCTGCAGAGCAGTACCGGCAACGACTCGGCCGCCTTTACCCACTAAGTTACTATCGCCTCATCCTCCGCCAACAGGGATATCTCAGCGGGCCGCTCCTTATTCCGGGCCGTCAGAGCACAATAGATGAGCTGATAGCTGCGGCAAGCGGGCAGCTTTCCAGAGAAGCACAAGAAAAATTGTCGCGCTTAATCTTGTTAATCAACTATCGCATCTGGCGGCCGGCGAGCCGTTATCTCCACTTTCTTGCCCCTGCGTTAGGAGATTTATTTTACCTGCAGTTGAAATCACGTCTGTACGAAGTACGGGGAGAGCTGCGTTTGGCAATCTCTTATGCAGAGATCCTTGCTGAGACGCTGCCTGATCCCATTATCACTTGGTCGCTCCTCTCGCGTCTCTATCCGCGCCATTATCAGCAGGTAGTCCGGCAAGCAGCAGCGCAGTTCGATACGGAAGAAGCGTTGATCTTCGCCATTATACGTCGCGAAAGCGCCTTTGAGACGATGGCCCTCTCACGCTCTGATGCGCATGGGCTGATGCAGATCATCCCGACCACAGCGATCGATATCGCCCGCCGTCTCGCGTGGGAGGACTTTGAGCTGGTTGATCTATTCGATCCGACAACGAATATCATCATGGGAACATCGTATATCGTTCGCCAACTGATGCGATTCGGAGATCTCCGTCTCGCGATTGCTGCTTATCACGGAGGATCAGGGAATGTGCGCCGCTGGTTGGACGCTCTGCCAAATGATGATATTGATCTGTTCATCGAATTGATCCCCAGAACAAGCACACGTCTTTACATTAAAGCCGTTTACAGGGCGTTATTGATCTATCGGGCGATTTATCCTTAGGCAATGATCTGCCATCCTCCGATAATGATCAGTGCGTAGAATGCTATTGCGCCCAGTCCGGCCAGCACTCCACCGGCGAGAACAAGACCGTCTTTGAGTAAGAGGCCGATCCCGATCAGAAAAACGACTGCTGCAGGTGCAGTATTGGTAAGAGGAATCGGAATCATCATCAATGTTCCCATGAGCAGTACCATCACGCCAGAGAGAATCCGTCCAAGGGGCGTAAAGAAGAGGGCCATCCGCGGCTGCATCACCTTCTCTATCCGGTGGATCAGCGGCCCTCCTTTCTCTTTCATCCCTTTTACCAATACTGACGACAAAGATCGGCGCAAGATGAATCGGGGAAGCCATGGTTGCGGCCGGGCGATGACAAATTGAACAGAGAGAAGGACAATGGCAAATCCGAACGGGACTGAATATCCTACTGCCGGTATCGGAAGCGCAGCAGGTAGGGCCAACAGACAGAGCAGGACTCCAAAGCCCTTCTCGCGGGCCAATAACAATAACTCCTCAAGCGACAATGCATTAGGAAGACTGGCAAGCCAGTCTGAAAGGCGTTCCTCGATCATCTTCTTCTCTCCAAAATAGATCTCGTTGATATCAACAAGATAATAGACGATCTTTGTTGCATCTGCAACGAAAAACTAACCGTGCCCGCACTATATTGCACTGCTATTCGCTGGATTGTACAATAACACTTCAATCGGGGGGAATCGGGGGACACATACCCT
>CAYSQQ010000127.1:0-3090 GCA_964433275.1 uncultured Thermotogae bacterium | reverse complement strand
ACCTCGAACCTCCACATCTCGCGTTGCAACTACAGATATTCCTGTGCCGGCTACATCTTCCATCACTATCTGCCTCCTATAGACTGGAGCTGGTATTGCAAGGACTTTTAACTCTCTGAGTGCGTGTGGGATGGATTTCTTTGGAATCGGCGCCGCTGTTCTCACACTGGTCAAGCGACGAATCCCTCTGGTTACCAATATGGTAGTGGTAAGGGTACGCAGGGGACGAATTATCTCCTCAATGGCGTAGTCACGGCCTTTCAGACACATCGCCCCGCGCACTCGCTTGACAACGGGCTGCGGTGCAGCGGTCCACTCCACTGTTAAGAGACATCCAGTCGGGCAGAGGATACAGGTCATCTGTTTGCAGTTCACACTACGCAAACCTCCACCGACTCCATCGCATCCCATGGCAAGAGAGATATCTCCAGTTGAACCATCTCGGCTGGATGTACACGCGGCAACTGTTTGGCGAATATTACTCGCTTCTCAGCGCAGAGTCGCACTTCTCGATCTCGCCCCGGCGCTTGCACTCGCAGCGACAGAACTACTTTCTCTGGTGTGGTAAGATAATGGGGCAGCACATAGCGCACTCCTGTTCCGGCACATACGGAAATCTTGCGGCCGGGAGTAAAAGAACCTTGCGAGTATTGCGCTGCCATCCATCCTGCTCTCGCTCCTTCTTGCGCAGCCCAATCGACTGAGTCATGAACATGTAATGTATTTCCGCACGAGAAGATTCCCTTGATATTGGTCATGCAGCGGTCATCGACTATCGCCCCGCCCGTCTGTTGATCGATGATCACTCCGGCGCCGCGGGATAGTTCGTTCTCGGGAATGAGCCCGACTGACAGGAGAAGTGTGTCGCAGGATAGGGAGAACTCGCTCCTGGTAATCGGATTTCCCGCGCTGTCTGTCTGCGCCACTGTTACCGCCTCAATTCGGTTTCGACCGCGGATCGACCTTACTGTATGGGAAAGATAGAGCGGGATATCGTAATCTTCCAAGCATTGGACGATATTCCGCGGCAATCCCGACGGATACGGAAGCTTTTCCACTACAGCTAAGACTGTCGCTCCTTCCCAGGTTAGACTGCGCGCCATAATAAGGCCCACATCCCCGGAGCCGAGGATGACTACTCTGCGTCCGACCAATATATTCTGTTCATTGAGAAAGTTTTGCGCCACTCCGGCGGTATAGATTCCTGCCGGCCGGTCTCCAGGGATCATCAACATCCCGCGTGTCCGCTCCCGGCATCCCATTGCAAGCACAACTGTACGCGCCGTCATCTGTTGTCGGAGACCTTGGGAGGAGCAGATCAACCTGCGATCCGCAGTCAACTGGGTGACTGAAGTGGAGGTCATTACTTCCACGCCTGTTTCCTGTACTCGCTCGATGTATTGCTGCGCAAACTCGGGTCCAGTAAGAGAAGCGCCGAAGAGATGGATGCCGAACCCATCATGGATACACTGGTTTAGAATCCCTCCCAGGTCAGGGTTACGGTCGATAAGGGATACGGTGGCGCCTGCCTCGCGCGCTGCTGCGGCTGCTGCAAGTCCGGCTGGTCCGCCGCCGATGACAACGACATCGATCTGATCAGCCATTACAAATTTCCTTCACCCAACCGCTGAACATAGAAGAATCTTTCCCCTGCAGGTAAAAGTCTGTCGGCTCCCAGCCATATTCATCGCTCAGCAGCTTCACAATGCGAGGTAAACAGTATCCTCCACTACAACGGCCCATCATCACACGGCAGCGGTACTTGAGCCCCACCAATGTCTTAACTCCTAATGGGCTCTGCAGAGCTTGTAAGACCTCGTATTTCGTCACTCCCTCACAGCGGCAGATGATTTCGCCATGATCGTGATGGGTGCGGACCAACTCTTCCTTCTCCTGTTCAGGGAGAGAGTCGAATCGCTGCGGCTGACGATAATGGCGTAATTCGGCCCGGGATTTATGATGCAATGACTCCCGTGCTGCTATCATTTCCACCACATACCGCGCAATCGCCGGCGCTGCTGTAAGTGCGGGAGATTCCAACCCCACCAAGTTGATAAACCGCGGGAAGAGAGGCGCCTCATCGATGAAAAAGTCGGAATAGCCACCTATTCCGGGGGGAGTAAGTTTAGCGCGGATACCAGCGTATGCGCCGATGACGCTATCTACCGGCAAAGCGGGCCAAAGTTTCGTCGCCTCAACTAAGAGTTGGCGAGCAATTTCAGCGGTAGATGCGTGATCCTCCTGCTCTGAGATATACTCTGCCGAAGGGCCGAGCAATAGATTCCCTTCGATAGTAGGTGTAAGGTGCACTCCCAACCCACCTCCGTGCAGCGGAGGTGACGGATAGACTAACATCTTAAATTCTTTGCCCGCCTCTTTGTCCAGTACCAGATACTCCCCGCGGCACGGGTAGATAGAAGGGACGGATATATCCAACAGTTTGCTGATCTGGTCAGCAAAGAGACCGGCGGCATTAATAACCCAGCGACTGGAGAGGGTTCTTTGTTCGGTGTGCAGATGGTATGTCTGCGCTTGATAGGTAATTTTGGTCACTTTATGGTCCAGAAAAAAAGAGACACCATTACAGGCAGCGCTCTCGGCGATTGCGATCGTCAATTTATAGGGCGGTACAAGACCGCTTGACGGCGCATAAAGGGCGGCTATTCCGTCAATACCCGGCTGAAGAGCGGTAATTTCATCTTTTGTTATGATGCATAGTCGGGGCGCGCCGTTGGCCTTTCCTTGCGCCAGGAGTCGTTTTAGCTCCGGTATCTCTTCTTTCTTCTGTGCCACAATGAGTTGGCCGGGGACACGGTATGGCACGCTCAAATCTTCGCACCACTGCTGCAGCAACTGGCGGCCCTCCATACATAATTGAGCGCGTAAACTTCCCGGTTGGTAGTAAATTCCAGCGTGAATGACGCCGGAATTACGACAACTTGCGCCCAACCCAACCTCCCATTCTTTCTCCACTACAGCCATCTGTAAGGTGTATTGACTGAGCCAGCGCGCGATTGCAACTCCGATTACACCCGCCCCGATAATTACAACATCGAAGATCGCCGCTTGCTTTGATTCTGCGTCGGCAAA
>CAYSQQ010000126.1:0-3136 GCA_964433275.1 uncultured Thermotogae bacterium | reverse complement strand
ATTCACCATTTACGTCTTAGAGTTTAGGGGGTGGGGTTGGCTAAATATCTACAATTAGACTATGATTACGCTATATGCTGGTTAATTAGGGGAGGCACTAATGCTTGTCAAACAATTTGCTACTGGCGGCGATCGTAACTTCGGGTATATCGTCGTTGATGAGGCTTCGGCCAAGGCAATGGTGATCGATCCTTCTTTCTCACCGAAGATGATCGTTAACTTTGCCATTCAACACAGATATAAGATCGAATATATCTTCATTACTCATAATCATCCTGACCATACGAACGGCAATGAGATCATTGAAATGTTGACTGGCAAACGGGCGCTCCTGTTCGGGCAGATCAATCCGGTATCTGGTGTTAGGGTCGAGGATAAGACCACTTTTCCGTTGGGTCGGTCAAAGGTGATAATTTTGCATACTCCCGGACATACGCCTGACTCAATCTGTATTCAAATTGGCGATGCTCTGTTTACCGGCGACACACTCTTTGTCGGCAAAGTAGGTGGAACAACGAGCACGGCTGCGGCAAGAGCAGAGTATACCTCTTTGCATAGTAAGCTGCTTGCGCTGCCAGATGAATGTCGCATCTTCCCGGGCCATGATTATGGACCTGCTCCCCAGTCGACGATCGGCGTTCAGCGGCGTGAAAATCCGTTCCTTACCGCGCCTGATTTTGCCGCCTTCCTGCATTTAAAGGAGAACTGGGCCGCCTATAAACAAGCACACGGAATAGAATGATCCCCTGGTATAAGCGCAGCTTCAGGCACGAATACTTAAAGTTATATGCGCACCGTGACGAAAATGAGGCGCAGGCCGATATCGCAGCGATCATCGAGTTGATCGCGCCGCCGCGTGATAAGCCTTTGCTCGATTTAGGCTGTGGCGCTGGTCGGCATTTGATCGTATTACATCGGCTTGGGTTTTGTTCATTGACTGGTCTTGATCTCTCAGCGGAACTGCTCCAGGTCGCTAAAGAACGGTTGATTGCCGCTGGAGCATTAGATGTTGAATTGCTCTGCTGCGATATGCGCTCCGTGCCGCACCAGCAGTACTTTGCTTCTGTGCTCTCTCTCTTTACCTCATTTGGATATTTTGCTCGTGATGAGGAGAACGCTGCTGTACTGCGCTCTGTCTACCAGGCATTACAACTACCGGGAAAGTTCCTTGTTGATTACATCAATCGCGAATACCTGCTGGCTAATCTGGTGCAGAGAGAGGAGAAGATCCTTGCCGGCGAGCCAGTAAAGATCACCCGACAATTGACCGCTGATCAGCGCCGCATTGAGAAGAGAATGGTCATCACCACTGCAGCAGGGAAAGAGCAACAGTTCACTGAATCGGTCCGCCTCTATCACCCGGCAGAGATGGAAGCGATGCTCAGAGCGGCTGGTTTCGCCGAGATTTGTAAGTATGGATCACTTGGCGGCAGGCGATTCGATAGCCAGAGCGCCAGGTTGATCCTCGCGGCAGAAAAGAGAAGATGATGAGCAACCTGATAGACCCGCAACGGCTCTATATGACGAATAGATTATACCTTGATTATATCCGCGGAAAAGAGAGCGCAGTCTCTTTTTTCACCCATCCTCTGGCGCAATTCGCTGCTCCCCCAAATTCGCAGCGCCGAACCGACGACTCTTTTCGCCGTGAATTAGTAAGCCGGTTAGCGGAATACAACGGGCGCTTGGGCGCCCATTCCGCAGCACGCGCCAATATCGATGCATTGAAACACCCCGACACATGGTGCGTGATCACCGGACAGCAGGCGGGGCTGTTAGGTGGACCGATATACACTCTGTATAAAATAATTACTGCTATCCGGCTGGCAAACGAGTTGCAGGCCTGCTTTGGTGTGCGAGTGATCCCCCTCTTCTGGTTGGCAACAGATGACCATGACCTAAATGAGATCGATCATGCCAACTTTCTCCGCCCAGACGGCGAAGTCGGTTCTGTACGGTTTAATTGGGACCTACCCGGCCATCCGATCGCTGCGCTGCCGATTACAGATGGTGTCCACAATGCTTATCAGGAGTTTTTCGCCCAGAGTAAACCAGGCCCCTATCTCTCTTTGGCGCAGGAGTTCTTCGCGCCGCGACAGGGCGAGGATTTTTGCACGTGGAACGGCCGTATCTGGTCGCAACTCTTTTCGGCTTGCGGCCTTGTCATCACCACCCCGACAATCCTCTGCCCGTTGGCCGGTGAATTCTTCCATCATGCGCTCGGTTCTGTTGATAAGATTCGGATCCAGTTGGAAGAGACGGCACGCCGGTTGATTGCAGTTGGGTATAAACCGGCGCTTGATAGCGCCCATGCGGGACAGTTATATACCTTTGATCCAGCCGGACGACGGATCCGTGTTCAGCGCCCTGATCATCATCAAAAGATTGCGCTTGCTCATCCGCAACGCTACTCGCCTGATGTTGCTCTGCGTCCACTCCTTGTTGACTATCTTTTTCCGACAGCGGCGCATGTGCTCGGACCGGGCGAGATCACCTACCACGCAATGTTAAAATCACTCTATCAGTTGTTTGAACTATCTCAGCCGCTGCTCTTTCCCCGTAAGAGTTATACAGTCCTGTCACAGGCAGAGAGCGAATTGCTCTGTGACTACCATATTGACGCAGCGGCTGTTATCACTGGACAGCTCGATGTGGGAGATGCATTCAATAAACTGGTTCCAGCGGCTGATCGCATGCCATTTGTTCGCTGCCGGCGGGAAATAGCGTCAGCTCTCACCCCGTTGTTGTCATATGTCGAGAAGATCGATCCCAATTTAAGCCGGACGTGGTCGCAGACTTCTGCTGCTGCGATGAGAGGGGTGGATAAACTTGAAGCACGGGCGCTGAAAACGCAGATGAGCAAACGTGGTCTCACCAAAGGCAAACTACAACAGCTGCGCAATTTGCTCCTTCCGAAAGGAAGATTACAGGAGAGGATCTTTTCGTTGGCCCACTTTATCAATCACTACGGCCTTACCTTTAGCGAGCAGATCTTCGACCAAGGAGCGCTCGATGATTTTGCGCACCACATAGTCGTCATTGAAGATAAGATATGATAGAGTACATGTTTAGCGTCCATATTTGACAGGATTAACAGGATAGACGTAACTGCTCAGGTTCAAGGTTCTGGGGTTCA
>CAYSQQ010000125.1:0-3164 GCA_964433275.1 uncultured Thermotogae bacterium | reverse complement strand
TCCCCAATTTCCACATTGCTGTCGCCGCAGCGCGCCAAACATAGCGACGCTCATCAAGTGAAAGTTTACGTAAAATTATCAACGCTTTCTTTGCTAACGCAGGAGCAGCGGAAGCAGAAAAGGCCATCGCCACATTCCATAAGACTTGTTCATCATGCGAAGTCGACCAACTGGCAAGATAATCGAAAGTCACTCCTGGATAATATCGCAGCATCGCTGTTCCTAACGCAAACGGTCCTAAGTTACGCCGCACGTAAACGTTTCGATCGATCATCAGCGGATCGATAAGCTTAAGTAGGGGTTCACCCCAGTCAGGATTTTTAGTCTGGGCGGCTTTCATCGTCGCAATAAGGACTGCACGCCGTACATTGGCCGATGGATGAGATCGCCAACGGCGTAATATTACGAGCGTACGGGGAAAATCCCGTCGTAATATCCGTCCGCAAGCAGTTCCTGCCGACTCTCGCACTTCCCAATTTACATCGTCGGCCATTTTGAGCAGTATTTTCAACGACCGATCGATATTCGTTGCCGAGTTACTACTTACAAGACCACACGCAATATGACGAGCAGACGGTTCCTTCTTCTTGGCGAAGTTTCCTGCCAGCGTTATTATCACCTTGGGATCCTGTTCGGCAGCGAGGATTTTCTTGATGGCATAGCGCACATCAGTTGTCTTTCCTTCTTTCTCTAATAGTTCAATCAGAAGATCGAACTCCCCGTAAGCCAATAATCTTGCAATATTTTCTTTCATTGGTGCTCCTTCTTTACTGTAATTTTAATTTTGCATTCTTATTATAAAATGAACAGACTCTGCTGTTAAATTTGGCTGTCATGACTTGTGGCTGGTTACCTCTGACCTTGTTCGTTCATTCTTCAACCTTGAATCTAGAACCCCGTACCTTGAACCTATTTTTTTCTGTCCGCATGATACAGTATAATAACTCATTCCGATATGCAAACTATGCCATGTCAGTATATCCGACATGTCTCGATTGGAAATACAAGGAGAAGACAATGATTTGCCAAAAAGATACTACTGATGTACTGATTTATCCGCCCTCACCGCCAGAAGAGCATATTGATCTCTTTTATGGTCTTCGTATCCCCGATTCATACCGGTGGTTGGAAGAGATCGACTCTACGCAGACAAAAGCATGGATTAAAGCGCAGAACAAGGTCTCCTCGCAATATCTTACTACGATCCCTGCCTGCCAGGTGATTCACAAGCGACTGCAGGATCTGTGGAACTATGAAAAGTTCGGCGTTCCGTTCCGGAGAGGAGACCGGTTCTTCTTCACCCGCCATGATGGCCTGCAAAACCAACCGGTTTTGTATTGGACGGCCTCACTCGACGATGAGCCCAAGGTCCTTTTTGATCCGAATCAACTTTCAGCGGACGGAACTATAGCTCTTACTGGTTATCAAGTAAGCGAAGATGGAAAGCGACTTGCCTACGGACTCTCCAACTCTGGATCAGACTGGCAGGAGTGGCATGTTCGGGAAGTAGAAAGCGGAGATGATCTTAAAGACCTTCTTAAGTGGGTCAAGTTCTCCGGCGTTTCCTGGACCCACGACAGTCAGGGATTCTTCTACAGCCGCTACGATAAGCCCAAAGAGGGAGCGGCCTACAAGGGGGCCAACTATTATCAAAAGCTCTACTATCACCGCATCAACACAACTCAGTCTGCAGATGAGCTGGTCTACGAACGGACCGACCACAAAGAATGGGGATTCAACTGCCACGTCACCGAAGATGGTCGCTATCTGATCATTACAGTCTGGAGAGGGACTCATCGCGAGAACGGTCTCTTCTACAAAGACCTGCAGGTAGACGACGGCGAGGTCGTTGAACTGCTTAACGAATTCGATGCAAACTATACTTTCATCGGCAACGATGGCCACTTATTCTATTGCATGACCGATTGCAACGCACCGCTGTCAAAAGTGATCGCCATCGACATCACTGATCCGGACCGCTCAAATTGGAAAGAAATCATCCCCGAGGCAGCAGATGTTTTGCAAAGTGTCAGCCTGGTAGGCAACATGTTTATCACTTCTTACCTGCATGACGCACACAGTCGTGTGCTGGCGCGGGACAAGACTGGCAAGGTCGTACGTACAGTTGAACTACCAACGATTGGGACTGTGTATGGGTTCGACGGCCGTCGCGAGGATCAGGAAACCTTCTACTTCTTTACCGGATTTACTACCCCGGGCACGATCTACCGCTATAACATGAAGACCGGCCAGAGCACAGTGCTCTGGGCGCCAAAGGTCGACTTTAACCCCGCTGCGTACGTGACCGAGCAGGTCTTCTACACGAGCAAGGACGGGACACAGGTGCCAATGTTCGTCAGTCATAAAAAGGAATTGCAGCGAGATGGGAACACTCCGACCTACCTATATGGCTATGGCGGGTTCAACGCCGCGTTAACCCCTGCCTTCTCTGTAAGCAATCTCGTATGGATGGAGATGGGGGGTATCTATGCCCAGGCGAGTCTTCGCGGTGGCGGTGAGTATGGTAAACCCTGGCACGAAGCGGGGATGAAGTTGAATAAACAGAATGTCTTTGACGATTTTGTCGCTGCGGCAGAGTGGCTGATTGAAAGCGAGTATACCTCTACACCAAAGCTGGCGATCGGTGGCGGCAGCAACGGTGGCCTGCTTGTCGGTGCTTGCATGACACAACGCCCTGATTTGTTCGGCGCTTGCCTCATTAGAGTAGGAGTACTGGATATGCTGCGTTTCCACAAGTTCACTATTGGGTGGGCGTGGATATCAGATTATGGTTCTCCAGAAAATCGTGAGGAGTTCGATGCCCTCTATGCCTACTCTCCCTATCATAACCTACAACAAGGGACGATCTACCCGGCGACACTTGTCACAACCGGTGACCATGACGATCGCGTCTTTCCTGGCCACAGTTTCAAGTTTACAGCTGCACTGCAGTCTGTCCAACACGGCGATGCACCAGCACTGATCCGTATCGATACAAAGGCGGGCCACGGTATGGGAAAACCGATTGCCAAACTGATTGAAGAACAGACAGCCTGCTGGGCGTTCCTGGCAAAGAATCTGGCAATGACAATCGACTGAGAACCGGGATAGTTACCGTTACTCAAACCATAAATCTACATTTTTTCTGCGGTAAATTTAAAATG
>CAYSQQ010000124.1:0-3164 GCA_964433275.1 uncultured Thermotogae bacterium | reverse complement strand
AGTTACCTTTCCGCATGAATGTAACTTAGATCACCTCTTTGCCGGACATAAATCTTCTTGCCCTGGAAGTTAGATCCTTCTTTGAGGACGACACTGCTTGTATGATCCTCTGCATGATGGTCAGAAAAAACATTCTGCAGCGAATGGACAGAAGAGAGATGGCTATTCTCCTGGGAGTAGTTGCGGCGTTATTGTTCAGTTGGGGATGTGCTGCCCAGTCTCCCGGCGGAATTGCTGTTGAAGTCCTCTCTCCTCCCAAGGATGCCCAGCCAGGTGAATTTGTCTCGCACGTATTCAGTGTAACCAATCTGGAAGAGGAGAGAGAATCGATCCTTATCACCACCGAAGTTCCTGCTGGTTGGCATCTACTGGGAGCGCCGCCTAGACTGAAAATCGATGCGGGAGAGGAAGCGGTCATCTTTCTGACGGTAATCGTGCCTCCGGTGGCGCTCGCTGGTGAATATACGATTACTCTCACCGCTGAATTAGAACGTGATCCTGCTGCGAGAGGCAGCGCCGCAGCGATAGTAACGGTGCTCCCTGTTGTTGGAGTGCAGATCATTCCTCCTCCAGGAGAGCATGTCAATCCCGGCGAGAGAGTCCGTTACGAATTTATCGTCGTCAATACAGGCAACGCGCCGGATATTTTCCAGCTCGAGGCAGCATCAGGACATCGTTGGGATGTAACTCTTCCCGTTACTCTTATCAGTCTCGCGCCAGGGGAGAGAGGATCTATCGAAGTGGTGCTCACTGTTCCTCTCGATGCTCTTCCTGGTCGTGATCTCCTGCGCTTCAGCGCGCATTCGGCTATTACTGTGATGGTCTTTGCAGAAGAATTTCTCTTCACGACTATCCTCCCTCCTCCTCCCTACCTGATAGGCGACACTCTCTTTGAAGTTATGCTGGCGACGCTGCGCCTCTCATCGGGACAAGATATGATAACCGGCGCTATTAGAAGCGACCTCTTGTTCGCGCTGCGGGGAACCGTTAACGAGGGTCGCTTTACTTTCGCGGTGCGAGGAGCTCCTCTGTTTGGTCCTGATCCATTTCAGGTTGCAGCGATAACTGCCCGCCACCAATACGGCGCCACTGATTTCGCTGTAGGAGACGTATCACAGGAGTTTACAAGGTTGCTTAGGCTCTCTGGCCGCGGCGGAAGTTTGCGGATAGATAAAGAGAGGTTCCGTCTGATCTTTCTCGCTGCGCAAGCAGCAGATGAATTACGCGGCGGCGGAGCAATTAATATCGGCTCTGCAATGCTTAACTTTGGCCTCGCCTATATGGAACAGACCGATGAAGTGGAACGAATGAGAAGTTGGAGCATCACAGGCCGCCTGCGCCCTTTACCAGAATGGGATCTGTCTGTTGAAGGCGCGCTGGGAAAGGTGAATGAGTTGCCCAGTCGGGCATTGTGGTTCAACTCCACGATTGATATTGGCTATTATGATTTTATTGCTGACCTCTTTTCCGTGAGCAGTCATTTTCCCGGCGCGATGCGCGATAGAGAGGGAGTTCGGATTACACAATGGTTACGCTTCGGAGATTTTGCTCTGCGTTCTGATTTTAACCATATCCGTGATAATGTTGATCGTGACCCGCTCGTTGCTACCTCTGTCTCTGATCAAGTGCGACTGAACGTCTCTCTTGCTCCCTGGGAAGATTTCCCCCGGGTCATCGCTGCAGTAGAGTTCGACCGAAACAGAACCACAGACCCCTTTCCGGCTGATGAAAAGAGACGTCTCTTCTTTATTGCCCTCTCTCGCCCGGTTGGTCCTCTGCCATATGTGCTCAGCATGCGGATCTCCAACCAACGAGATATGATCGCTGAAACCCACTTCCGTACCTTCAGATTCACCCAAGGAGTCGGATTTTCCATCGATGAACACGACTTTTTCCTTACCCTGTCGCAAAGACGGACATTGGATCTTCTGACCAACGATATTATCACTACTGAGGCCGATGTGCGCTTTCGGTTTCGCCCTCGCGGTGTACTCCACTCAGCAGCGGCGTCTCTCTTTATCGATGAATGTGAATTTTTCCTTACAGGCAGCGCTACGATCAGATTGACTCCCAGGCAGAGCGTCATGTTCAGCGCTCGTTGGGCATGGGATAAGGATGATCGAGATATTGCCTTCTCGTTACTTGTGACGGCAGCCCTCTCTTTCGATCTGCCGATTCCGTTCTTGTTGACAAGAGGACGGATCGAGGGGCGGATATTTATCGATCGAAATGGCAACCTCGTGTTTGATGAAGGAGATGAAGGAGCGCCAGGGGTGGTAGTATTGAGCGCGGGAAGCGAGGTTTCAACCGGAGAGACAGGTTTCTTCCGCTTCCTTCCCTTTCAACCGGGGATTCATGCGGTCGACGTGCGCCTCTTGCCGCATGGAACAACACCGGCAATTCCATTGCCTGCGCAGGTCTCTCTCCAAGCAGGAGAGACAGTGTGGGTCGATATACCGCTGCGCCCAATCTTGTCAGTCAGCGGGTATCTCTTTGATGATATTGACCAGGATGGAATACACGATCCAGGAGAAGGAGGATTCGCCACAGTTAGAGTATTACTTACTGATTCAGATGGAAAACCGGTTGCTGCTGCACATACTGCTGCATTGGGTCGATTCGATTTCTGGGATGTCTTGCCCGGGCAATACATCGTCTCTATCGATCCTGCTACCTTGCCTGAGCGGTTCGTCTTTACCACCCAGGAGACGGTCAAAGTGGAAGTCGTGATTGATATTGCAGTAACAGAGGTGGTTTTCGGCGGCTATATCGCCCCGCCGGTGATCATCATTCCATTGATTCCTCCCACGGCTGATTTCGTCTTTACGCCGCAGGAGCCGCAGGTCGGCGAAGTGGTTCAATTTGATGGGGGGTACTCGTTCGACTTTGACGGCTGGATCGTCTCCTTTGAATGGGATTTCGATGACGACGGAGAGATCGACATTGTCGGCGAAATTGTCGAACATACTTTCACTACTGTAGGTCAGTTTCCTGTTACATTGATCATCACTGATAATGACGGCCTTAGTGATACGATCACCTTTACCGTCGTTGTGCGGTAGATCGTGATGTATCATTTTCAGCATGTTATTTCTGTTCAAATGAAGTATCCACTTGACATTGGCAAAGAAATATGCTTGAATATAACAGTTGCTGAGGAGACA
>CAYSQQ010000123.1:0-3221 GCA_964433275.1 uncultured Thermotogae bacterium | reverse complement strand
TTACCTCTTACCTCGGTAGTGACTGGTGTGCGGGGTAGATCGAACTTTACGCCGAGGCGGCGGCCTGTATCTTCTAATCCTCTTATCACAGAGAGATGCAACGGTACTCCTTCCTGCCGGCGGCGCTCGGCCAGTTCAAATTCTTTCTCTCCATGGATATAGATGCGCTCCTGTCCTGGTATCAGAGAAGTGGTTTTCAGCTGCTGAATCAATCTATCCATATCAGCTGTAAATTCTTCTTTAGAACGGAAAGCGCTGATCTTAAGCGCCCCGAAAAAATGGCCCACGTTCGCTCTTGTTTTCTTGCCAGGATCACCGACGTCCAATCCAAATGCGGCGCCAGAGAGCAGACCGGCTACAATATCCACCAACAACATCAACCCGTATCCCTTGTAACCACGCATAATCTCACCGCCGCCTAACGGGAGCAGACTTCCTCCGTTTAATACTGCCGCCGGATCTGTTGTCGATTGCCCTGCCTTATCGATTGCCCATCCAGGGGGGATCTCTTGACCTATCTTCTGGTGCAGGGCTACCCGTCCAATCGTAACGATGCTGGTAGCCATATCCAGCACATAAGGGGACTCCTTACCGGCAGGAATGGCAACAGCGATTGGATTGGTCCCTAAGACTGCTGTGCGTCCACGCGTCGGAGCGACCAACGGCTGAGAATTACTCACACTGATACCGATCATATCCTGAGGCAGCGCCATCATGGCATAATAACCGGCAATACCATAGTGATTGCTGTTGCGAACAGAGATAAATGCGACGCTTGCATCTTTAGCCTTCTCAATACACCGCTGCATTGCACGATAGGCTATTACCGGACCAATCCCGTTCCCGCCATCTAACAGCGCGGTGATCGGCGTTTCAGTTACTACTTGTATTGGAGAGCGTGGATCGATATATCCTTGCTCGAGCGGCATGCCGTAGTAACTGTGGAGCCGGATGATTCCATGGGAATCGATTCCTCGTAGATCAGCGTCGATGAGAACATCAGCTGTGATCTTTGCGTCTTGCTTCGGCACTCCTACCCGTTGGAAAAAACGGACCATATAAGCATGTAAATCTTCGGCCTGAAATAAAAATTTTTCCATCTCTTCCTGTGTTAAATTTAGCTACATCGTCTTTAAAGCGACGTGATGCTCTCGCCGCCATCGACGCACAATATCGCGCCGTTGACCCACGCAGCTTCATCAGTACATAACAGGCAGATGAAGTTTGCCACATCTTCTGGTCGTGTCTGCCGGCCAAACGGGTTGCGCAGTTGCGCAACTGCTTTCATCTGTGCGCTGCCTGGAATGGCTCGCATGGCCGGTGTATCCGTCACCCCTGCCTGAATGACATTGGCGCGAATACCATGCGGCGCGTATTCGCGAGCGATAGCGCGAGAGACCGCTTCCAGCGCTGCCTTTGCCGCTGAAACCGCGGCATAGCCAAGCCAGGAGACCTTGTTCCCCTCGCTGGTGAGGCCGAGAACGCGAGCATCTTTACAGAATAAGTTCCGGTTATGTAAGTCGCGTACCCAACTCAACAAATTTGTTCCCATAGCATAAATTGTACGAGCCATTTCTTCGTCATTCAAAAGATCTGCCCTGTACTCAGGCTCAATCAATCCATGTGCATGCAGGGCGCCGGCGTTAAAACTCGCTTCGATCTGGGTGCGTAACAGAGCAGGCTCGATTCCCAGGGTTGCTGCCAGTTGCTCGATCGTCGCCTGTAATTGCAGATCCGGTCTCGGTGGAGCGATCAATTTGAGGTACCCAAGAGCGATCGAGTGCAACAGCAGCCGGACACGACCATGATCCCCCATTGTTTCCGTCAGTGCATCGAGCGTTGTAGTGCGACCATCATCGGCAAGTGCGTTTAAGTTGAGCGCGAGAAACCCACTGCCAGATGCGCGGATCTCATCAAATTCCGGCTCGATATCAGCCATTACTCGCCGGCGATCGCGGTGGATAATACATACACTCATTCCATGACGACTGAGTTTCTTTGCTGTCGCCAAGCCAAAACCACTCGATCCGCCGAGAATTAATGCCCATTGATTTCGTTGAAATTCAATCATAACTTCTCCTTATCGTCAATATCGGTGATAAATAAGCTGATAAAAATCCGGTCTTTATTAATCGTTCTCTCCGGGAAATTAAAGGATGCGGTTTTATGTTACAATTATTATAGCATTACTTAGGTTCAAGGTTCAAGGTTGGGGGGTTCACGGTTCGAGGTTCGAGGTGCAAGGTTCGAGGTTCGAGGTTCGAGGTTCGAGGTTCACGGTTCAAGGTTCAAGGTTGGGAGGTTGAATATGGTGAAGAGGTGCTGACTGCTGACCGCTGACTGCTGACCGCTGAACCCTGAACTGGAGGCCAAATGAACTTTGAATTTACCAAATATCAAGCATGTGGAAATGACTTTATCTTGCGCGATGAGACCGACCACGCAGCGATACCGGAAACAGCTCGCGGCCGATTGGCCAAGCTCCTCTGTCAACGGAACTTTTACATCGGGGCCGATGGGTTGATATTCATCGTTCCATCTAAAGTTGCTGTTGCACAAATGCGCCTCTTTGACCGCGATGGTCCAGAGGCGGATATGTGCGGCAATGGACTGCGTTGTGCTGCTGCCTATCTCTGTTGGAAATTAGGACGTGATCAGCTGCGCATCGAAACGAATGACGGGATAAAAGAGATTGAGCGACGCAATGATCACTATCGCGTCAATATGGGGCGACTGCGCTGCCGGATGGATGAACTACGCAATTATTTTGTGTATGACTTTCCTCCTTGCGAGCTCCTGCTTGATAAGATGATCCCCTTTCCCGAATTGGGGGAGATAGAAGTATCGATTGTCAATACCGGCGAACCACATGCAGTGATCTTTACCGACGAACTTGACCGGCTCTCGCTGGAACGTTATGGAAGAAATATTACCCATAACAGAGATCTCTTTCCTCAATGTATAAATGTTAACCTTGTGCAAATAGCAGATGAAAAGATCAACATCAGGACATATGAACGGGGCGTATTTAAAGAGACCCTCGCCTGTGGAACAGGCGCCACCGCTGCTGCCGCTGTCGCTCGCCTGACTGGAAGGATCGATCGCAGAGCAGAGAAGGTAAACGTTATTGCCCGTGGTGGTGAAATAATAATTGAACCGGGAGAACCTCTGTATATGGCAGGGCCGGCGACCGAAGTATATCACGGGGAGTTGGTGGTTGA
>CAYSQQ010000122.1:0-3311 GCA_964433275.1 uncultured Thermotogae bacterium | reverse complement strand
GCGAAAATGCCCGCCGGCCCGATGTCCCGTGTCCTGGCAATTTCTTATATCGAATGCGAAGGGCGGGACTCGAACCCGCACGGGTATTCCCCACTAGCTCCTAAGGCTAGCGCGTCTGCCAATTCCGCCACCCTCGCGTAGGTGTAAATAATTCCAATGCGTATCGAATCCAATTGTTACTCTTGGTCGGTGAACTCTTATCGGCCAATTTGCGACCGGATGCTTGCTTTTGGGATATGGCGAAAGATATTCTTGTACGCCCGAGAGGATTCGAACCTCTGGCCTGCGGTTTAGGAAACCGCTGCTCTATCCAGCTGAGCTACGGGCGCTGATTGGTTTCGATTCTATTATAACCGTTAGAATTCTTCCAGGACAAGATATAATTGTTTTGCTGCTGCTTGCTCTGCTTGTTTCTTGCTGCTGCCACGTCCTTTACCGCGATGGCCGGCGACAGCAATGTGTGCGACAAAGCCTGTTTGGTTCTTTAGTGTCCTTTTATCCTCAGAAACGGTGTACAGCGGACGACAATTGAAAAGACGTTGTGCCAGTTCCTGCAGCAAGCTCTTATAATCATTCGTTGCCGACTGTTCGCTCATCACCTCATTGATTTCATCTTTTAGTTGCGACACAACGAACTTTGCTGCTGCTTGATATCCTCGTTCTAAAAAGATAATTCCGATCAACGCTTCAAATGCGTTAGCCAGATTGGAAGAACGTTTTCGTCCTCCATTTGCTTCTTCACCTTTGCCCAACCGGAGATGATCCGGTAGGTTTAATTCTACGGCCTTGACGCATAACACCGGACGGCTGACCACTACGGATTTAGCCTTTGTTAACCTCCCTTCATCGGCATCAGGGAACTGGGCAAAGAGATAGCTTGTGACAGCTAACCCGAGAACCGCATCTCCCAAGAACTCCAGGCGTTCGTTCGATCCTCGCTTATCGTCATGTTCATTTACGTATGAGCTGTGAAGGAAGGCCAACTCCAATGCTTCTAAGGAGGTTTTGGTGCGTATTCGCTTGGCAAGTGTTGTAAGTGATGATTTTTTTATCATTATTAATCTTGTTAGGGCGGAAGGATTCGAACCTTCGATCACGGCTCCAAAGGCCGTTGCCTTGCCGCTTGGCTACGCCCTAATCTGAAAAAATGCGATCTATCGTTGGGCTCCCTGTGTTATATTCTGGTACAGACTCACATGTTGTTGATTATCATTACCGTATTTTAGCGAAACTATCTTTGCTTTTCAATCATTCAACTGTGACAGACCGGCAGCACAAAGTTGAACTATGTCATAGTTTTGCGCTATCCTAATCCCATCACAACATTCATTGTTCAATCAGAGGTGAAATAATGTTGACTCTTGGAGGGATTCTTTCCCAAACAGCGCATGCTTTTCCTAATAGCGAGGCGATCGTGCTTGCTGATCAACGGATCACTTACCGCCAGCTTGACAAGATGGTCGATTATTTTGCCCGCGGGTTGATCGCATTGGGGGTAGCTAAAGGAGATAAGGTAGGTCTGTGGATGCCGAATTACCCTGAATGGGTAATCGGATATTTTGCCATCGCCCGCGTAGGAGCAGTCGTTGTACCACTCAATACCCGCTACAAAACTCATGAAGTCCAATATATCCTCGAGGATTCTGAGGCTACCACTCTGCTTATGATCGACTCTTTTGCCGGAATTGACTATCACGCAATGATCAAAGAGATTCGACCTAATCTTCCACTATTGCGTCACGTTATCGTGGTGGGAGAGGCAGGCGAGAAGATGAATCAATTCGCTGAAATTCTTGCTCTCGGTGAGCAATATTCGGTTGATAGTAAACTTGCCGATCGCCAGGCAATGCTCTCTCCAGAGGAGAATATCCTTATTCTCTATACCTCCGGCACTACAGGACACCCGAAAGGGGCGATGCTCTCCCATCGTAATATGGCGGAAAATGCCCGTCAGGTGACAACAGTGCTGGAGACATCAGAGAAAGATCTTTTTCTCATTGCCGTCCCGTTCTTTCACTGTTTCGGGTGTGTTATGGGAATCCTGGGAGCGATCACCTGGGGAGCAGGTATAGTTCCGATGCCAATTTTCAAACCGCGTGAAGCACTGGAGTTGATCGAACAAACAGGTATTACAATTCTCTATGGCGTCCCAACGATGTTCGTGCTGGAATTAGAAGAGCATCGAAACGGGCAAGAGGAAGGCAAGGAGTATGATCTTTCTTCATTACGTACCGGGATTATGGCCGGCGCTCCTTGTCCGGCGGAGATCATGAAAGCAGTGATAGAGGAGTTAGGATGTAACGTTTGCATCTGTTACGGCCTCACCGAGGCTTCACCTGTAATTACTATGACACGATTTACCGATTCAGTAAAGAGCCGCGTAGAGACGGTCGGACAGATCCTTCCCGGGGTTGAGGTCAAAATCGTTGATGATGCCCGCAATGAACTTCCGGTCAGCGTTGCAGGAGAACTGGCTTGTCGTGGTTATAACGTTATGTTAGGTTACTACAAGATGCCGGAAAAGACAGCTGAAGTCATTGATGCTAATGGCTGGCTCTACTCGGGTGATTTAGCGACTATCGATGAAGATGGGTATGTACGGATCGTTGGTCGTAAGAAAGATATGATTATCACCGGCGGATTCAATGTTTATCCAGCCGAGATCGAGGAATATCTCTTTACCCATCCAAAGGTGCAAAACGTATCGGTGATTGGAGTCCCGGATGATGTGATGGGCGAGGTGGTGATGGCATTTATTATTCCGAAAGAAAGGACAGTTCTTACAGAAGAGGAGATCATTGATTTCTGCAGCGGAGCGATCGCGAATTTTAAAGCGCCACGTTACATTCAGATTACAGCTGAATTTCCGATGACACAGTCGGGAAAAGTACAGAAGTATAAATTACGGGAGAGTGCCGCCAAATCTTTGGCAGCGGGAAAGCTCGTTAAGCTTTCACTGCATAAGCAATAAAGTGTCTACTTACTGCCGGGAGCACAGAAGACGCTGAGACGGAAACAGAGAAATTCCGAATAACTTTGAGCATAATATTTAACTTTGCATCTTGCCGAAGAAAATAGAGGTATATATATTACGCAGATAACTGCGGGGTTTACGGTTTCACTTTACTGTGCCTAAAAAGTACGTTTTGTAACCCCGGCGCAACGTCAGGCCAAATGCCCTGACTGAAAAATGCTTGCCTGTGCGGCCCACGCAGACAGGAAGGGAGGATGAAATAAATGGCAACGCTGAATTTTAAGGGAAAAACATTTGTCCAGAATCATCATCTGGCAGTGAAGTATCATCAGCTTGT
>CAYSQQ010000121.1:0-3312 GCA_964433275.1 uncultured Thermotogae bacterium | reverse complement strand
TGGGGTCAGGTCTTCTTTCTTGGTGTTCTTGACTCAGCAACACGCTTGGCAATGATGCTGGCTGTTGAGTAGTAAAGGCCGCGATGATTCCCGACCTCCTTCAACCTGTATCCATGAACCTGAGTTGCCTCGTAGATGGATTCATTTCGCGTTGGTCTGTCGACAGCGTCGGCAAAGATTACCTCGGGAGTTCCGGGGTTCACGGTTCGCGATTGAGAAGTTGGCATGATAGCAAGCTATCTTCTCTTCTCCTCTTCGAACTCAACGAACCCCATAAACCCAAAACCCAACACTCAACACTTCTTAGCGCCTTTGCGCCTTTGCGAGAGAATGGTATAGTCCAAGTATGCCTAAATCGTATAATCGATGCTTGCATTGACGGGACAATGGCAGCCATCGCAAGGTCTTTAGCTTTGAGGTCTTCAATTTGGGAAATTCTACTATCATCAATCCTAAGCAAAATAGATCGACAGAGCAGGATTATGATGATTCGATGCTGGCGCGAATCATAGCACAACCTTTTTTCAGGGCTGCATCAATTTTGTTGGCATCCGGTCCGCCGCCCTGAGCGAATCTGCTGCTGCCGCCGCCGCCGCCGCCTAAAAGAGGAGCGATCTCTCTTACCACTTTACCAGCAACGACCTGGTTGATGTTGGCAGTCACTTTGCAGACGACTACTGCACGATTACCATCATTTCCGATCAGGAGGACGACGGCGCGCGACGCTGCGGCCGTTAGGATATCAGCCATCATCTTGAGCTCTTCTGTTCCCATATCAAGGCGTCCTGCAAGGAGCATCACGCTGTCTATCTTTTCTACTCGGCGAAGAAAGGCCGCTCGCTTTTCGTGCAACAGATCTTTGGTAAGGCGAATCACTCGCGTTTGCAGCTGCTCTTTCTCTTCTGCCAGACGTGCTAACCCTTGCAGCGGGTCTGTTCCCAATTTTCCCCGCAATTGCGTGAGAATGTCCGCTTCGGTGCGCAACCAACGCAATATTCCATCACCAGTTACGGCGCGAATGCGCCGTGTTCCTGCCGCAATGCTCTCTTCGGATAAGATTTTGATCAGCCCGATCTCACCGCTGCGACGGACATGCGTTCCACCACAGAGTTCAGCGCTGAAGCGGCCGACCTGGACGACACGGACAAGCTCTTTCCCTTCATACTCCTCGGCAAAGTGAGCCATTGACCCCAGCGCGAGAGCCGCCTCTAACGGCATTTCCGTCGTCTCTACCGCTAAATCGGCTAAGACAATCGAGTTAGCCAGATTCTCCACTGCTGTGAGTTCTGCAGGCGTTACTGGTTCAAAATGGTTGAAATCAAACCGCAGCTCCTCCTGCGTAACGAGCGAACCGGATTGAACTACATGCTCACCGAGAATTTGCCGCAAAGCAGTGTGAAGGAGATGGGTTGCAGTGTGATTACGCTCGATTCTACGGCGGCGCTCTCCATCGATCTTCAGCAAACATTGATCTTGATATGAAAATTCTCCTTGGATAACTTTCACCCGGTGAAGAAAGATACCGCATGCATCTTGTTGCACATCGAGCACTTGACCTTTGCCATGCCGCGTCTTATTCTCAATTTCACCGGTATCAGCTATCTGGCCTCCGGATTCAGCATAGAACGGAGTCTGTCGGACAAGAACGATCCCCTCGTCGCCGGCGTTGATCGCCAGAGAGGCAGGCGGATTTTCTCTCTGTGACGGAATGATCTGTAATATCTCACTCTCTATTCTGTCTGTTGTATAGCCGCAGAATAGAAAGTCATTCTTATGAATAGGATCGATCTCTATCGCGGACACAGATACTTTCTTAACAGAGCGCGATCTATTTTTCTGCCTTGCCATCTCCGCTTCGAACCCTTGGTGGTCGATTTCAATGTTGGCAGTAGCAGCGATCTCCTGCGTCATCTCAATTGGAAAGCCATAAGTATCATAGAGTTCAAAGACCTGGTTGCCGGGAATGATCTTCTCGTTCTGCGCAAGAAGAGCAGGGATTATCTCTGCGAGCATCCGTTCACCGGCAAGGAGCGTGCGTCGAAACGTTGATTCTTCGATGGTAATTATCCGTTTGGCAAGGGCACAGCGAAGTTTGATCTCTGGATAGGCCTCACTCATTGTTTCCACCACAGGATCAACAAAGTGGGCCAGCGCTCCTGGTGTCAGATGGAGAGTTTCGCTGGCGCGTACTGTACGACGGAGGATCCGCCGTAGGACATATCCTTGTTTATCACTCGCCGGTACCACACCAGCAGCAATGAGAAAGACGATCGCTCGTATATGATCTGCAATAAGGTTCCGCGGCGCGATCTGTCCTCCTTCTATCTTGCCGGAATAGGCGGCTTCGATTTGATCTATCAACGGGCGGAAAATATCGATTTCAAAGTCGCTGGAGACTCCCTGGAGCAGCACTGCTGTCCGTTCCAGTCCCATTCCTGTATCGATTCCGGTCTGTTTGAGGGGCAGAAGTGTTCCATCTGGTTGCGCATCGTACTGGATGAATACGAGGTTCCAAATTTCATTAAACCGCGCACAATCACAATTTACACCTTTACATGCCGGTCCGCATGCCTTCTCTGCTCCGAAATCGTAGAAAATTTCCGTGTCCGGACCGCACGGGCCGCTTCCGCCAACCGGCCCCCACCAGTTATCTTTTTTTCCAAGCCGGATAATCTTCGCCGGAGGAATACCGATTGAGTCTTGCCAGATAGAATAGGTTTCGTCGTCTGCTTCGTAAACTGAGACCCACAGATTGTCAGGCGAAATACCGAGCTTGTGAGTGAGAAACTCCCAGGCAAGTTCGATCGCCCCTTCTTTGAAGTAATCACCGAAGGAGAAGTTACCTAACATCTCAAAGAATGTGTGATGATAAGAGGTCTTCCCGACCTTCTCAATATCAGTGGCCCGAAAACATTTCTGGCACGTCGCTACACAAGGAAAGAGAGGTTGCCGCTCTCCGCGGAAGATATCTTTGAATTGCACCATTCCTGCCGAGGTGAAGAGTAATATAGGATCATCAGGCACAATAGAAGAACTGGGCAGAACCTTGTGCCCATGAGAAACAAAAAAATCAAGGAAGAATTTCCGTAATTGACTGGTCTGCATCGAAATCTCCCTGGTATATAAATAAGGGTCATCTCCCTTCTTGGTGCGAGCACGGCAGACAGCATTCAGCAATCAGCTCTCAGCCATCAGCAACTTACAGGCGTGAGTCGGCAGTCAGAAGTCAGGAGTCAGGAGCCAGAATAGAAGAAGGAAACAACAACTCCGTCCCCTAAAATCTATTTTTCTGTAACTCAAAACCCAAAACTC
>CAYSQQ010000120.1:0-3324 GCA_964433275.1 uncultured Thermotogae bacterium | reverse complement strand
ACTCAAAACTCAACACCGTCCTCTCTACGAACCGTCTGCACCTGCCGTGATATAGAGCACGGGTAGCTCGTTGATCGGATGCGGGGAAACAGTTACTTCGGCTCCGTAGACCGCCTTAATATTCTGAGGCGTAATCACATCCTGCGGGGTCCCTTCGGCATAGATCTCTCCTCTGCTTAGCAGCACTACCCGGTCGCAGTACTGAGCTGCGAGATTCAGGTCATGCTGAGCGATAATGACGGCCAGTCTTTGCTCACGACAGAGTCTCTTAATCAGGTTCAAAGTCTCAATCTGGTGATTGATGTCCAGACTTGCTGTCGGCTCATCAAGGAGAATTACCTTCGGCTGTTGGGTCAGAGCACGAGCAATGACCAGCCGCTGCCGTTCGCCTCCGGAGAGCTCTCCTATCCGGCGCTTGGCAAGGTAGTCGGTTTGTGTTGCTTCCATCGCTTGCCGTACAATTGCTATATCCTTGCTTCCTTCATAGCGCAGCAGTCCCAGATGAGGAGTCCTCCCCATAAGGACCAGTTCAAAGGCGGTAAACGCTGCGGGCAGGGTCGGATTCTGCGGCACTGTGGCAAGGAGGCGGGCCAGCGCCCCGCGGTCGATGGTCGCTATATCAGCGCCATTTAAGAGAATTCGACCGGAAAAGAGTCGGACCAGCCGGTTTATCCCCTTAATCATAGTCGATTTTCCTGAAGCATTGGGACCGATAAGACTGACTATCTCTTCCGGGGCTACCTGTAGATTGATCCCCGTTAAGATCGGTGTTCGGTTATATCCTAAGCTGACGTCCTCAAGCTTGATCATTGAATTAGAAAAAAGCGAGCCCTTTCCTTCGCCGCAGCAGGTAGAGAAAGAAAGGAGCTCCACATAAGGCAGTAATCACTCCCACTGGAATCTCCCGCGGAGGGATTAGCCCATGGGCGGCGGCATCGGCCAGAATGAGAAAGATGCTGCCAACCAGAGCTGATAACGGGAACAGATAACGATGATCCGGACCCCAGATAAGTCTTACCGCATGCGGGATAAGGAGCCCAACAAAGCCGATGAGTCCAGTAAAGGAGACTGCAACGGCAGTGATCAGTGTGGCAGCGATGAGCAGAGTGATTTTCACCCTCTCTACTTTGATCCCTAATTGTTGTGCCTGTTCCTCATCGAGTTGCATGACGTTGAGCGGTCGGAAGTGGAGCCAGATAACTACAATTCCAATTATAATCCACGGGAAGATCAACCTCACCTCATTCCAATTACTCAGCGAAAATCCACCCATCAGCCAGAATATGATTCCATGTAAATCTCGGCCAAAAAGGGTAAACAGATATGATGTCATAGCGGATAAAAAAGAACCAATAGCCACTCCAGCTAAAATGAGAGTCGTTATTGGCAAAGTCTTGCCGACGCGCGCCAAAGCATACACAATGGCCACCGCACCTAAGGCGCCAATAAACGCAAATAGAGGGATCAGCCCAAATCCCATCCACGGGAAGGTGAACGGAACGAGAAAGCCGATGGTAGCTCCTAACCCTGCTCCTGGTGCAACACCGATCAGATACGGATCAGCCAGTGGATTACGAAATAACCCTTGATAGGCGGCTCCAGCCACCGACAGAGCTGCTCCTACCAGTCCGGCCATCAGGATTCGGGGCAGCCTGACATACAGAATGATCGTCTCAAAACCTCCCGGCCACGAAGGTGTGATATCAATCAGCGGCAACCGCGATAAGATGATCTTAAAACATGTGCGGACAGGTATTTGAGCGCTTCCAATGGTAGAAGCAACCACAACTGTCAGCCCAAGCAATGCTGAAAGTGCCATAACGGCATAAACTCTGCTTCTCCAATGTGCAGCGAGCGAAAGGGAATCTGTCGAGCGATCTTGGCTGTTCTCTTTTCGGCGCCGAAAAAAAGATGACATTTGGTTATCCCTCCTACCGCAATTCTCGTGTAATATCGAGTTTGGGTAGTCTTGTCACTTACGTTCCATTTGCAATTGATATTGGCGGCTACCTTCGCTCTTGCTCCGCAACTGATTTTCAGATGAGCATCCAACTATCAGTCAAAAGCCAAACCTCTGATCTTGTGCAAGCTGATTGCTGCTCGTTGACAAATGTACCCTCCCTATGTGTTGAGGGTGTAGTAAAACGACTTGCTACACCCCCAGCAGAAGTAAAAGAAAAAGCGGAAAGCTTCAATTTTTGACTGCCAAAACAAGCTCTTCTTCACTGCAATACAATCCGGCAAACAGCTCGGGATGGAGGAGCCTTGCTATCGCTTCCAATCCATAAACTATTCGCGGGCCGGATCGCTCGACCAGATTTGCTTCAACTATATAGACCCGACCTAATATACGGGCTGCTATATTTGCGAGTCGGAGTTCAGTTTTAGCCCATTCTACGGGCATACTTGCTCCATGGTGTGCAGCTCCGATGACCACCGTTGGATCTCGCTCGATAAGCGCCTCAAGCGTGACCATTGTCCATCCTTCGAGATCGCCGAAAATATTCCTGCCACCGGCGGTAAGAATAAGTTCATGGATGAAGGTCCCTCTTCCTGACGTCCATATCGGATCAGCCCAGGTGATCCAGAAGACGCTTGGTCGTTCCGCTTCAGTGAGTTGCGTTACTTGTTCGGTCACCGCTTCGATCCGGCTGTGTATTTGCGATGCAAGCGCAAATGCTTCACGTTTTACACCGGCTATTCTTCCCACCAGTACAATATTGTAGAGTATCCCGATCAAATCTTCGGCCACCAGAGCAACTACTGTGAACCCTTTCTCTTCCAGCGCTGGAATGATCTTGTGCGCATGAATAGAATCAGCGAGTATCAGATCAGGGTTAAGAGCGATTATCTTCTCCAGGTCCGGTGGAAAAAATCCACCTACCTTATCTTTCTCTAAAGCGGCAAGTGGATAGTCACAGAAGTCTGTCACACCCACCACTCTATCTGCTAATCCGAGCGCAAATAAGATCTCAGTATTAGCTGGGGCAATGGAGATGATCCGCTCCGGCCGTGCCTCAATCGTGACCACTCTTCCAAGGCCATCGACGATCGTTACCGGCGCTGGCGCTGTGAAGCCAAAGACCGCTGCCGCGGTGGCAAGGATTGCAACCGACAATATCACTCGAAGCCACTTTACATTTCTCATATTAGAAAACCTCCTATTGGTTCTGTCCTGATTAGTGGGATATATTATCCCACCATCACGTTAACTATATCCCCGCAAAAAGAGAATGTCAAGTGGCAATAAACACATACCTATTCACTTATCTTCTGCTTGCTGGTTCGCTTTGCGTTCCGGTTGATAATAACGTCTGCCGCGTA
>CAYSQQ010000119.1:0-3326 GCA_964433275.1 uncultured Thermotogae bacterium | reverse complement strand
GTTTTATCCTCTATTCTGGATTCTGGCTCCTGACTTCTGACTCCTGAGTAGTTACCTTCATCATTTCTTTACGTCTTTATCGTCTTTGCGAGAGCCCCATCGCTTCAATTTTTTGCCAATAGTCGTTTAAACTCTTCAATCAGCGGTACTGGTGTTGGATCGACCTCATTTAGTAATGCCAAATATACGCTGACATAATCGCCGAGATAGATCTGCGAGAAGATCTGTCCTATCTCTGTCTCTCCTGATGAGTTGATCTCAGTAAATGGTACACCGTAGTTGGCGAACAGAGTCTTTATGATCTCTATGCGGGCGATGTTCTCTGGGTGGTCGTAGTCATTGCGGAGCAACAGGATCTCCTGATTGGGCAGGAGATCACTCTTGATCAGGCCTTCGATCTCGTTGTGATTCAGTTCGGGGAAGAGATTCCAAAAAGCAGGCTGTTTGGCGTTTTCGTTGATCTGAGTCTTCCAACGCAGCGCCACCACTTCGGTATTATCCTGTGTGCCGTAGATTGAGGGGATTTTGCCGGCGAGCTTGGCAGCCAACTCTTTCGCCGGGTTCTCTGCAATATCCCGAGTAGGATTGCAGCGGGTAGTAACCTGTGCCAATTCATCCGCAAGAGAATCGAGTCTATCTACTCCGGCGACAAAACCAATTTGCGAGAGAAGACTTATCAAGGAAAGAGAAAGGTATCCGACCGCTGCTCGGGGTTGATATCCAACGGGAATCTGCAGATAGGGTACAGACTCACGCTGAGCAATCTCTTTGAGAGCGCCGCCGCTTGATAGACAGAGCGCCGCTATCCGTCGTTCCAGGCCTGTATCGAGCGCGTTTAGTGTCTCGGCAGTATTACCGGAATAACTGACAGCGATCAGCAACGTCAGCTCATCGACAAACGGAGGAAGGCTGTAGTTGCGGTGAATAAATACAGGCACTGTTGTGAACCGTTTTACGATCTCACCGGCCAGCGCCGATCCTCCCATTGCACAGATAACTATCTTATCGATTTCACCAATCTGGGGTGGTTTGAATGCAGCGCCGATTGCAAACGCTTCGCAGCATTGCTCAGGAAAACGAGCTAAGACTGCGAGCATCTGCTTGCAGTCGTATCGTTTGTCAAATGAACTATCGTCTAATTTACGGATCATATTTCGTCAAAACCTACCTTGCAGAAGTAAAATATTCCGCTGCAAGGAGAACTGGCGGTAATATCTATCGCAGCATTTTGCCGCTATGCGGATCGAACAAGTGCATATAATCCATTGCCACCCGTAGTTTAATCGCATCACCGACTCTGATCTGTTGGCGCGGGTCGAGTGAAGCCGTAAGCCCCTGACCGCTGCAGTCGGCGTGGATTTGGAGCTCATCGCCGAGCGGCTCTACTACTTTGACCAGCACATCGATGACATCATTGCCGTCGTAGTCTACCGGGCCATGGAGGTCTTCCGGCCTGATTCCCAGCACCACATCTTCGCTATCATGTTCGATTATTTGATCGTCATCAGGAAGCGCTAATTTAAAGCCGTGACCTTCAATATAGAAAATGCCGTTTTCGAGCGCCAGGCGGGCGTTGAAAAAATTCATCGCCGGACTGCCGATAAAGCCGGCGACAAATTGGTCAGTGGGATGGTCATATAGATGTTGCGGCGGAGCGTACTGGTGGAGGACCGCTTCATTCATCACCGCCACCCGTTCGCCAAGTGTCATTGCCTCCACTTGATCGTGAGTAACATAGATCGATGTCGTCTTTAGCTTATGGTGTAATTCTTGCAGTTCAGCTCTCATCGCGACGCGCAGTTTGGCGTCCAAGTTGGAGAGAGGTTCGTCAAAGAGAAAGACTTTCGGTTCACGCACAATCGCACGCCCTAACGCCACCCGCTGGCGCTGTCCACCGGAGAGTTGACGCGGTTTGCTCTTGAGTTTATCGGTGATTCCCAGCAGTTCTGCTGCTTCTCTCACTCGCTGATTGATTTCTTGTTTGGGAGTTTTGCGCAACTTGAGACCAAAAGCCATATTGTTGTAGACATCCATATGCGGATAGAGGGCATAATTTTGAAAGACCATGGCGATGTCACGATCTTTGGGAGGAATATCGTTGACCAGTCGATCACCGATGTATATCTCACCTGCGGTGATCTCTTCCAATCCTGCTATCATACGCAATGTTGTTGTTTTACCACACCCGGATGGCCCGACTAATACCGTAAATTCTCCATCTTTGAGTGTGAGATCGATCTCATCTACAGCGACAAAGTCGCCGAACTTTTTCGTTACTCCTTTTAATTGTACTTCTGCCATTTTTTCCTTCCCTCCTGCCTGAGTAATCTTTATTTAGAGAATACCACCAATATTTATGTTCTGCAAGCGATTGGGAGTACACGTTGTTGTATGTGGGATGTGGGTAATTATTTGATCCACAAAGTAACAGGGCCGAGAACACGTTCGCAAGCGATCTGCTATCAGTCGTCAGCTTTCCACTTAAGAAAACCGCTTTTATTTGGGGCTGATCGTTGACTGTTTCTGTGATACCAACGAAAAGAGATTATGTGATAACTTTGCAATCTTTTGCTTGCTGTTCCAATAGATCTTTCAGTGTCCACTCAGTTAGCAATTCTTTAATTTTTCCGTCGATTGCTTCCCATAATGCCTTTGTCGGACAGATTGCGTCGAGTTGACAAGCTTTGGAAGTCGTTAAACATCTGAGAAGCGCAAGTGGCTTATCCAGTATCTCGATGAGTTGTCGCACCGATATCGTTGCTGGGTCTTTCGCCAAATAGTAGCCACCACTGCGGCCCTGTTTCGCAGTGATGATCCCTGCACATTTCAACTGATGAAGAATTTTCACCACGAACGGCGCTGGCAAGGAATACTTAGTCGAAACATGAGTGGCTGATATTGGTTGTTCTGGCGAACCAGCTGCTATTTCCAGCAGGGCAACTAGGCCATAGCTGGATTTTTTCGTCAATTGCACATGCAGATCCTCATTATTATTATGTAACTACCCAGCTATTTAGGTTGAAGACCGAAGGCTGAAGTACTTTAGCCATCTCGCAACGCTCGAATCAAGCCATTGAAAACCTTCTCGGTTTCGACTACCTTTGGTTCAATTAGAGATGAATCTTCGTTGCGCAAGCAGCCCAAACGCTTCGATAAACTTAGTTGGTAATGCAGTTCTCTCAATGACCCGAAAGCTACGTAGAGAAAACGAAGGTAATCGGCCTGACTGTCACGTGCGCATCCTGCAACGATGTTAAAAGGAATCGAAATCGCTGCTCGCCGCATTTTTGTCCCTATTAGCTTTCCACCTTCCACCTTCAGTCTAT
>CAYSQQ010000118.1:0-3362 GCA_964433275.1 uncultured Thermotogae bacterium | reverse complement strand
TGAGACATTGAGCCTCCTGCAGGTATAGAGGGGAGACAGAGAAGCAGCCGCGGGCAGGCGGCGGATCGAGAACGGTATCGCCAAGGCCGTCAAGTTCTTCCATCTCAATGCGCTCTCTTTAACGATTCTCGTGCAGGTGCACTTTGATTTAGCGCCAACGATGCTTGCCAACACCCTGTACACCATGTTGGCCCAGAAACTGCGTGGATTCGAACGTTGCGATGCTCCTAAACTGTATCGCGATTTTGTTCGCGGGAAAGGGAATATCAGGGTGCAAGGCGACACGGTTACGGCGACCTACCCACCGCATGCGCACAACCCGATCCTGCGGAAAGTCCCGTGGCAGCGCCTTCCGCACTGCCCCGGCCTCAAGAGAGCTAACCTATTCCTACCCTTCTGTTAGGAGTGCCAGGAGATAGTCTCTTAAGTATTGATATGACGGTTAGGCCGACGCGAAAATCAGTGTTTACGCAGAATCTGTACAGCCTTTCCGTTGTGGGAAGTATTACAAACGACTAAGCTCTTCGAACTCCCTTCAGTAACTGTGGCGTACAATTCCGTAATATCAATATCCTTACGGGCGAGGGCTTCGGCCACCCGGCAGAGGAATCCCGGATGATTAGGGAGTTCGATGAGGATTACCTCTCGAACATCAACCGAAAACCCGGCGCTTTGCAGCGCGTCTTGTGCGTAAAGCTGGGCGTCAGAGAGAAGATGAATGATTGCCTCGCCGTCTTTCACGTGGAAGGAGATTCCTACCAGGCTCAGCCCCATATCGCTCAATACCCGGGAGATTTCTCCCACCAATCCGATCCGGTTCTCCGTATGAATAATAAGTTCTTGATGTAGTCGTGCTCCTTGTGTTGTGTTCATCTTTTCACCATACTTAATGCCAGTTTAGAGAAATTGCTCGTTAAAGATAGCGTATTTGGGAACTTACCACCGGACATTGGTAACCTCTTAAAGGCTTTATTCGTGGTATGAACTGCTATCATGCACTATTAGCAACCATTGCTGCAAGATGGCGAGCAACAGCTGCTGGCAAAGTCTCCCAGCAAATAGCGGTCCGCCGCTTGGCTCCTGCCTCTCATTTTGACATCAACCCAATGAACTCTTCTTTGACACTGTGTAGATAAGAGGATAAAATCAAATATGTCTAAGGTATAGAGAGAGGGAGAGGAACTGGGTTGGTAATATCGCATTTCCGTGTCATTACAAACGGCAGTTGTAAAGCAAGGCCAGGGGTCACAGCCCGCGGTAATTCCAGAGGTAAAGAAGGTGAGAGACGCTAAGTCTCCGAATCGAAGAGATGTTATAAACCCTCATCTCTTCGTGGCGAATATGAAAGAGATCAAGCTGAAAATACGGGCAGCAGCCATCACGGTCAGTGATCAGGGAGCAGTCGGTAAGCGAGAAGATACCAGTGGGCCGCTCTTGATAGATGCGCTTACGAAGATGGGTGCTGAGGTGGTTGGACAGGAGATCGTCGCTGATGAGCAAGAGAAGATCGCGCATGCGCTCATCACCTTTGCCGATGAGATGAAAGTCGATCTGATCGTCACAACCGGCGGCACTGGCCCTGCTCCCCGCGACCTTACTCCCGAGGCCACCCGCGCAGTCATCGACCGCGAAATAAGTGGAATTGCTGACGCACTTCGGTTTACAGGTTATAACAAGACTCCGCTCGCTGTCTTGTCGCGTGGGATCGCCGGTGTCCGAGGACGCTGTCTCATTGTAAATCTTCCCGGCCATCCACGTGCTGTTTATGAGGGGATGGAAACATTGATCCCAATTCTGCCGCACGCTGTCCAGATGATCCGCGGGGAGCAACTCGAACATGGATAAGACTACGCCCTATGCCCATCCTCTGCTCAGTGTGGAAGAGGCGCTCTCCCGAATATTGACGGGCATTCGTCCATTATCTCCGACTACGGTTCCCATCCTCGCTGCCTTAGGAGGGGTATTAGCAGAAGATATTAGCGCGGATAGGGATCTACCCCCGTGGGACAATGCCGCGATGGACGGCTATGCTGTACGAGCAGAGGATCTTGCTGAAGCATCCTCAGAACGACCGGTCCATCTGCGGATCATCGCTGAAATACACGCCGGAGATATCGCTGAAACCGCAGTTACTGTGAGGGATGCGGTGAAGATCATGACCGGAGCGCCGCTGCCGCAAGGCGCAGACACTGTTGTGCGTTCTGAGGATACAAAAGAGAGTAATGGTTGGGTGGAGTTTATCGCTCCCCCGCCCCGCGGCCTCAATATCCGCCGCCGTGGTGAGGATGTACGTGCAGATAAGCTTGTACTACCGCAGGGAACTCGGTTACAGCCGTCGGAGATCGCAATGCTCGCTGCTCTGGGACGGCGCGATGTAACCGTAATTAGTTCTCCGCGGATTGCCATCCTGGCAACGGGCGACGAAGTGGTGGAGATCGACTCCGCAGTAGAAGCAGGCCAGATCCGTGATAGTAATAGCTACGGCAATGCCGCGCAGGTATTGAGGTATGGGGGCGTGCCGCTGCAACTGGGAATCGCCCGCGATCGGATCGATGCGTTGATGGAAAAGATAGAAGAGGGAATTGCTGCCGGAGCAGACCTCTTTGTCATATCCGGTGGGGTCGCAGGAGGGACACGCGATCTGGTCAGAGAGGTCGTAACGGCTAAGGGGAAGATCGATTTCTGGCGGGTCAATATGAAGCCCGGCCGACCAATGGCCTTTGGCTATATCCGCGAAGTCCCGCTCCTCTGTCTCCCTGGTAACCCGGTTGCTGCGATGATCAGCTTTGAACTCTTTGCGCGGCCGGCAATACTGAAGATGCGCGGTTATCCTAATTGGGAATGGCCTTCGGTCACTGCCTCGCTACGTACATCGATCAAGCGGAAAGATGACTGCCGTCACCATTTGCGCGTTCGTTTGCATGCCACAGAGAGCGGATGGGAGGCAGAACTGACCGGTGACCAGGGGTCGGGTATCTTGACGTCGCTGGTGCGTGCTGATGGGCTGGCTGTCCTTCGGGAAGAGTGTACCTATCTGCCGGCGGGAAGTTCTGTGCGTGTGTTATTGCTGAATAATGATCTGATTACCAACGCGCCGAGTCACACCGGATAAAACTGAAAACTAGTGTTGCTGAATCGTAACTACTCAGGAGCCAGGAGCCAGAATTCAGGAGTCAGAATGAAAGAAATCAACAAGGGAATGGAAGCCAACCCTCACTCCGTTCGGGTAAATTCAAAATGAGAAATGAAAATCGCAAAAGTCAAATTTTCGCATTCGACTCTCATGAAGTTTTCCTTCCATTTTGCATTTTTCAGTTTGCATTTTGCACTTTGAAATTCCTATACTGGAAGCCTATACTTCT
>CAYSQQ010000117.1:0-3419 GCA_964433275.1 uncultured Thermotogae bacterium | reverse complement strand
TGCAACAGAAGATAGATAGGAGAAGAATTGACGATAAAATCCGATCTTGTGGTATTGGGCCTTGATCCTGGGCTCGCAACGACCGGTTATGGAATCATTCGTTCCCGTCCATCCATTGGCAACAGGTGGGAGGTCCTTGCCGGAGGGGTAATCACTACTGATAGCGCCATGGAAGTCACAGCGCGGTTGCGCCGGATCTACACCGATGTCAGCGCATTGATCAACGAGTTCCCTCTCACCGGCGCAGCGATCGAAGAAGTTTTTATGGCGCGTAATCGCAAGACAGTAATCTCCACTGCGCAGACACGAGGCGTCCTTCTGTTGGCAGCGAGTAATATTCCAACGCGCGCATACACACCATTACAAGTGAAAAAGAGGATCACTGGTTACGGCGCAGCAACAAAATATCAAGTACAGAAGATGGTGCAAGAACTTCTCCGGTTACCGGAAACCCCACAGCCGGATGATATGGCAGATAGCCTTGCGCTTGCGCTCTGTTATTGTCTTGAAGTGAATTCACCTCTTTATCAGGCCGATCAGCAGAATTTAACGGCAAGGTAGTATTATGCCGCGATAAGCAGTAAACTGATCAATACCAATATGAATCTACACGACCTGCTTGCGATACCGACCAAGCCAGATAAGCATCGATTGCTTCTCATCGATGGTCACTCTGTTCTCTACCGCGCTTTTTACGCTATATCCGGAATGACCTCTCCCGAAGGGATGCCGGTCAACGCGATATACGGGTTTACGCGTATGTTGATTAAAGTGGTGGAGAAATTTCCTTCTTCCTATCTGGGAATAGCCTTTGACGCCGGGGGAAAGACATTCCGCCACGATCTTTATCCCCAATACAAAGCAAACCGCACTGAGATGCCCTCGGAACTGGCAATGCAAATTCCGGTGTTAAAGGAACTCTTAACGAAATTGGGAATTGCCCTCTTTGAACAACAAGGAGTAGAGGCCGATGACATTCTCGCAACGATCGCCCGCGCTGCTATCGCAGCAAAACTGAATGTGATCACTCTATCATCGGACAAAGACCTCTCGCAGCTGGTTAACGACCGTATTTCGCTGTTGAAACCGACTCGCTCTGCGCCCGACGGCATGAAGCTGCTCGATCGCGTCGGAGTGCAAGAAGAATTTGGGGTGCTCCCGGAACAGATCATCGATTTTTTAACCCTGCAGGGAGACAGCTCTGATAACGTAGCCGGCATTCCTGGAATCGGACCTAAGACGGCACAAATGCTTCTCAGCCGCTTCGGTTCACTGGAGGAGATCATAGATAACATTGACCTGGTGCGGAATAAACGTGTGCGAACCAATCTTAAATCCCATCGTGACGACCTTTTTATCTCCCGGCAATTGATAACACTATGCGATGATATCGAAGTGGGTACGATTCCGGAAGATTGCCGCATCCAGAATATCGATCTTTCCGGCCTGGGTGAGATCATGCAGCGGCTGCAATTCCGTTCTATCGCCGCTCGATTGGGATTAGGAAATCTCTCCCCAGCACCAGCTGTAGGCGAGGAATCACAAGTGATGGAGCAAGAAGCATCCTGCGAGATGATCACGACACAAGCTGACTTAGAGCGGATCATCGGGCGCCTGCGAAATTGCGATACGATATCGATCGATCTGGAAACGACGAGCCGCAATCCAATGGAAGCAGCGATCGTGGGAATTGCTCTTTCACCTGCGCCTTATATCGGCTACTACATTCCAATCGACCATACTTACCCCACCGCCCCCCAGCAATTGCCCCTGGCTGCGGTGTTGCAGCAGCTCCGCCCGCTCCTGGAAGGAGAGAGACCAGCGCTCATCGGACAGAATATTAAATACGACCTGATCATTTTGCAACGCAATGGGATCGCTCCGGCCGGGATATCTTTCGACGCGATGATCGCTTCCTACCTCCTTGATCCCGATCGCCGCAGCCATGACCTTGCAACGATTGCCAGGGAACATCTGGGTTGCACCCTTACCTCATTTAGGGAACTGACCGGTGGCGATGAGGATATGCGTCGCGTTCGGGTGGATAAAGCGATGACTTATGCTGCTGCTGACGCTGAGATCATCTTCCGATTGCAAGCGAGATTACTGCCGTTGTTAAAACAGAGAGGACTTTGGCAGCTCTTCGCTGACGTGGAGATCCCATTGATCGATGTCTTAGTCGCAACAGAACGTCACGGCATTACCCTCGATCCACACCAATTATACAGCCAGGGAAAAGAGATCAGAGAAGAACTGGAATCATTGGAGAAGAATCTGTATGAGATGGCAGGCGAAGAATTTAACCCCAATTCACCTAAACAGGTGCGAGTGATCCTCTTTGAACGTCTCGGTCTGCCGATAATCACCTCGACAAAGACTGGGCCGTCCACGAGCGCTCATGTGTTGTCCAAACTGGCGCGCTATCACCCCTTGCCGATAAAACTGATTGAATATCGCGAATTGCAGAAATTACTCAACACGTATATTGAACGACTCCCACAAGCGATCAATACGCAGACCGGCAGAATTCACACATCGTTCCATCAGGCGAGCACTGTTACTGGAAGGCTCTCTTCTTCTGATCCCAACCTGCAGAACATACCGACACGCACTAAGATCGGAGAGCGAATAAGAAGGGCATTTGTCGCTCCTGCCGGCTCGCTGCTGATCGGGGCTGATTATTCGCAGATCGAATTGCGCTTACTGGCCCATCTGGCAGAAGACAAAAATCTGATCGCCACCTTCATCGCCGAGAATGACCTGCATCGAGTGACTGCAGCGGAGATCTTTGCTGTGCCAGAGCAGGCGGTTACCGCACAAATGCGGGATACGGCAAAGCGAGTCAACTTCGGCATCATCTACGGTATCAGTCCGTATGGACTGGCAACGGATCTCAATCGAACACCAGCGGAAGCAAAGCGTTATATCGAGCGTTTCTTCTCTGCCTATCCACAGACACGGGATTATATCGACCGCATGATTAGGCGTGCAGAAGAAAAAGGATATGCTGAAACGATATTAGGACGAAAACGACCCTTGCGCTACATCGGATCACAAGATAAGATACGCCGTAATTATGATCGCCGTAACGCTGTGAATACTCCCATCCAAGGGAGTGCGGCCGATCTGATCAAACTGGCGATGTTGAATTTGCACCGATCGATTACTCGCGGCGATCTCAACGCGAAGATGCTCCTGCAAATCCACGATGAACTGATCTTCGAAGTAAAAGAGAGTGATTGTCAGAAGGCGATGGCAATCATAAAAGAGGAGATGGAAAGGGTCATTGAGCTGCGCGTACCATTAGAAGTTAAAATTCAACATGGCGATAATTGGAGCGAAATTTAACTATGAGGTCTCATTGTGATCACAGCAGGATACTGGCTGTTGATCGCTGTCGGCGGCGCTATGGCAGGTTA
>CAYSQQ010000116.1:0-3438 GCA_964433275.1 uncultured Thermotogae bacterium | reverse complement strand
TGTTTTAATCCCAGGAACTTCAGTCTAAACATTGAATTTCTGTGCAGTAATGATCTTACGCAGGTAGTCTTTCATCGCACGAAGCGCTTTATAACGATGACTGATCGCATTCTTTTCGCCTGACGTTAATTCAGCTACTGTTTTATTATAACCGCGGGGAATGAAGATAGAGTCGTATCCAAATCCATTTTCACCGCGCGGATAGAGGGCTATTTTCCCATCGAGTGCACCCTCGGTTATATATTCTTGCCCAGCAGTAAACTGGAGGGCAGTGACGCACAAAAAACGGGCCGAACGGTCTTCCTCTCCCGCGAGAGATCGGAGTAACGCTACATTGTTGAGTAGATCGTCCCTTGGGAAGCCGGCAAAGTGAGCTGAATCCACGCCTGGTTTGCCATCAAGCACAAATACCTCCAGCCCGGAGTCATCAGCAAGGACGGCCATCCCGGTTTCACGCATTATTTGACGAACTTTGATAAGCGCGTTAGCGTAAATTGTTCTTCCACTCTCTGTAACATCAGAGAACGGTCGTTCTCTGTAGGTCAGCAAATTGAGACCGGCAATATCAGCGAGAAGAGATTTTATCTCTTCGATCTTGCCGTCATTCTTCGTTCCCAGGAGTAATTCCAACTGTCCCGCGCTATCTTCGATTGACATAGGAATGGGGCGCGATACTGCTGCTGTTAAGAACCGATTCCACAACAGAGGACTGATTGAGATTAAGCGCCGCATTGAAGCTTTGCCGACCTGCTCTTTCAGCTTGTCTTTACACCTTGGAGATTAAGCTGACGTGCAAAGTGACAAAGGGAAAAATGTTCATTACCCACATCTTCAAATTCTGGTGTGTCAGTTGTGCAAATCTCTTTGCTGTATTGACAACGAGGATGAAAGTAACATCCTGACGGCGTGTGAACCGGGCTTGGCAAATCGCCGGTAAGAAGAATCCGCTCTACCGAGTAGTCGGGATTGGGTATTGGTACTGCTGACATCAACGCCTCTGTGTACGGGTGGCACGGGTCGGCAAAGAGTGCTTCTGTCTCGGCCAACTCAACGATTTTACCTAAGTACATTACTGCTACCCGGTCACTGATGTGTTTAATTACCGACATATCATGTGCAACGAATAAATACGTCAAACCGAATTCTTCTTGCAGGTCTTCAAGCAGATTGAGCACTTGAGCTTGCACCGACACATCGAGTGCCGACACCGGTTCATCAGCAACGATCAGTTGTGGGGACAGGGCTAGAGCGCGGGCAACTCCAATCCGTTGCCGTTGCCCACCGGAGAATTCATGCGGATACCGTTTCATGTGGTCTGGTTTGAGTCCTACGGCTGCGAGCAAACCCCTAACTCGATCATCTCTTTCGCTTCCTCTTGCTATTCCATGAATGAGGAACGGTTCACCGACAATGCTCCCTATGGTCATTCGTGGATTGAGCGAAGAATAGGGATCCTGAAAGATAATCTGCATGTCACGTCGCAATAACTTCAGTTCTTTTTTTCCTAATTTAGTGACATTAACCTCTTTGGTCGTTGAGCCGGAGTTAGAAAGGCTCTTACTCTTGAAGAATACATCTCCTGACGTCGGTTCGATCAGGCGGAGCAGCGTTCGCCCGACAGTCGTCTTACCGCAACCGCTTTCTCCAACCAAGCCCAATATCTCTCTGTCCTTGATGAACATATCGACTTCATCGACTGCTTTGACATTAGCGACTACGCGTTTTAAGATGCCTTTTCGAACGGGAAAAAACTTTTTCAGTTTTTTAAGTTCCAGCAGAACACCCTCTTTAAGGACGCGCTCAGAACCATTTGTAGCATTATCAGTTGCCAACCTCTATCACCTCTTTTCAATTATTGTGTTATATCGTAATCAAGCTTTAAGTTATAATTGGCGCCTTATCTTTTCCATCGCTGTTTTTCTGTACAAATACCTCCAGATAATCAATGAATACTGTTATTTGTACAACCAACAACACGCCCAATGTGCAGTTGCTACTTCTTCAGATGGAGGCATCTCGCGTTGACAGATTTCCATTGAATGTGGACAACGAGGCTCAAAGACACATCCAGGCGGAATGTCAAATGGATCAGGAACTACTCCTTTGATCGGAACCAGTTGTCCCTTTACCGCTGTCATGGACGGAATTGAATTCATCAATCCTTGAGTATATGGGTGTTTCGGATCATGAAAGAGCGAACGAGTATTGGTATACTCTACGGCTTTTCCTAAATACATAACCGCTACATCGTCGGCCATCTCCGCGATTACACCTAAGTTGTGTGTGATGAACATAATCGAGGATTGGAAATCTTCTCGTAATTTAGCCATCAGTTCCAATACTTGCGCCTGAATTGTTACGTCGAGCGCGGTCGTCGGTTCATCAGCGATAAGCAGCATAGGATTACAGGAGAGGGCCATCGCGATCATCGCTCGTTGTCTCATCCCACCGGAAAGTTCGTGAGGATAGCTGTCAATTCGCTGTTCAGGAATGGGTATTCCTACTGCTTGCAGCATTTCGATTGCTCTATCCCGCGCCTCAGCTTTAGATAGGCGTTGATGGAGCCTGATCGCCTCAATGATCTGATTGCCAATTGTGTATACAGGATTAAGAGATGTCATTGGCTCCTGAAAGATCATCGCGATTTCATTTCCGCGGATACTGCGCATCGCTTTGCCTTTCGGGTTTAACTGCGTTAAATCGGTTATAGTCCCGTTGTGGTGGTAGAGAATTTCTCCGCCATCAATCCTCCCGGGCGGCATTTGAACCAGCCCCATAACAGAGAGGGCAGTCACTGATTTACCGCAACCACTTTCACCAACCACTCCCAGTGTCTTCTCTGGCTCAATGGTGAAATTAACACCATCAACAGCTCTTACTACACCATCTTCAAGGTAAAAATAGGTCTTGAGGTTTTTTATCTCTATGAGCGGCAACTTCTATCACGCCTCCTTCAAAGTTTGATCTCGTTAGTTTAGAAACACAGCGACGACAAGTCCCAACACCAGAAAGATCGTTGCGGAGACAACAGTGGCTGTTCTTTTAGGATCCTTGGTCTCATCGCGCCCAAAAACGGTCGTTGACATTCCTGAACCGAATGCTCCCCCCAAACCAGCATGTTCACTCATCTGGATCAGAATTAATCCCAGCAATACCACGCAGTTTAGGAAAAAAATAATTTCCACCATACTTCGCAACATAATAATTAATTCCCCCTTTCTGGAGATTATATTTTAATTCTAACAAATAATTTTGCCTTGTCAAGTATCTTTTTTTTTGCGCCTGGTTTGGGTGCTTGTGCTTGCAGGATAAGGAAGATAGCGATCAGCGTCAAGCAAAAGCGGTGTTCTTAGTTGAAATCAGACTACTGTGTCAAGGTCCAAGGTCCACGGTCCAAGGTTCGAGGTTTGGGAGGTTGAGAAGTTGATTGATTGAGTA
>CAYSQQ010000115.1:0-3523 GCA_964433275.1 uncultured Thermotogae bacterium | reverse complement strand
GAAAGACCCAAAATTACAACGAGCCCCGGATTGATCGCCGTTGTCCTTGGCGCAAGGGACTCAGTATGTTATCATCGTTTTGGTGATGATGAAAAAACTGGATAGATACCTATTACAAGAACTATCTGGTCCATTTTTCCTCGCGGTGCTGGGACTGGCAATCTTCTTGTTGCTCAATTTGATCATCGCTCTATCAGGATTGATGGCTGGTCACGGCGTGGGGGTCCTCGCAATGGCTAGATTGATTCTTCTGCGCCTTCCTGATCTGATGGTCGTTGCCTTCCCGATGGCGCTTCTCTTTGCTATCTTTCTCGGATTGGGTCGGCTGGTCCATGATCGTGAGGTAATGGGCATGGAAGCAGGCGGGATATCCCGCCGTCGTTTCCTGGCTCCATTATTCCTTGCCGGGTTAGTGGTCGCGATTGGTAATTTCTTCTTCCATAACTGGGTCGTGCCACAGGCAGAACATGCATATCAGATGGAAATTCGCCGGATTATCTTCCGTGGACGTCTGCCACATATCCGTGCCCATACTTTCTTTACCGGTCCAGGAGAGACATTTTTCTATGGGCGAAGTTTCGATGAACGTGATGGTACGCTGTCAGGAATTCTTATCCATGACATGGGCGGAGATCTCGTGCCCCGGAAGGGCGATGCTACGATGATGGTTGTCTCGGCAGAGACAGGCCGTTGGATAGATGAAACCTGGATCCTCATTAATGGGACCATCTTTGGCTATGATCGCCGGGGAAGACTTGTTCATACAACGAGTTTTGCTTCCATTGAAATTGCCACTGGCCTGGCAGGCGCTGATTTTATCCTCGGGGCGAAATCACCCTCGGAGATGAGATTGGAAGAGTTATTGGTGCGGATTAAAATACTTCGCCGCGCCGGGTTGGATATTACCAGACTGCGAGTGGAATTGCATTCTCGTTTTGCCATTCCGCTCACGGCATTAATCTTCGCTCTGATCGGCGGCCCGCTCTGTCTTATCTTCAGTAAGCGCAGTCGTGCGATGGGCGTGGTGATAAGTCTCCTTCTCGTCGGATTCTTCCAGGGGACTCTTCTGTGGGCGGAGACAATGGGAAGGGGCGGGGTAATCCCGCCTGCTGTTGCGGGGTGGGCTCCGAATCTGATTTTCGGACTTATTGGTCTCTACCTCTATTTACGGCTGGATAGTCTCAGTCTTCGTAATCGGTGGCGCGGGTTCCATCGCAAGTTGCCGTTAGGGATTCTCATCGTTACTTTATCCGTTCCCCTCCTTGCCGCAGCCGGCGAGTCTCCGATAGAGATCACTGCTGATCGGCTGACAGTGACAGCAGAAAAAGAAGAGATTCATGCCCAAGGCGCAGTGACGTTAAAGTATGGTAATACGATCTTGCAAGCCGATGATATAAGACTCAACCGCATCGATGACGCGCTATGGAAACTTCAAGCTCAGGGAGCGGTTGATCTGCAGGTCGGTGAAGACTTCCAGTTACAGAGTGATCATCTATTCGCCTTTCTCCGCGCCAAAGATGGAGAGCTTATTACTACTACCGCAGAAGCAGAGCAACTCCGCGGTCAAACGACCTTTACAAACGCGCAAGGAGAAGAGCATATCCTCAATTTCACCGGTCATTACGCACAGATCAGATTCGACAGCGCTGGGGAAGTGGAAGCAATAGAACTGACTCGCGCCGTTGCCACTACCTGTGATCAATGTATGGTCCCGATCAGAGATCAACCGTACGCAATCGACATAGGAAGACTGATCATCTATCCTGATCGACTTATCGTCGCCTATAACATAACTATCCGCGCATTCGGCCTGCCCGTCTTCTGGCTGCCAGTGTACGTTAGACCGCTGGATGAGATATTGGAGAGCCCGCTTTTCCCCGCTACTGGGACGCATCCGTTGCGCGGCTGGTTTCTTAAGTGGAATATTCCGTTCTTTATCGATCAATTCAACCACGGAGCGATTCTCCTCGATTTTTATACTCGCTTTAAAGAGATTGGAGCAGGGGTGCTATTTCATTATCAGTTTTTCAGGCAACGGGGAAGAATTAGATTTTATCACCTTCCCGCCCGCGTCGGCGATGCGCGCACAGAGATCTCAATCGACAATATCTGGACGATCGCCCCGGAATTTGAGGTGGCAAAGCGCGCCGATTTCAGCCAGATAGGTGGCCAATATCATCTCACTTTCGCCGCATCTACTGCAGTCACTTTCCATGATTGGCGGATCGATCTGCGAGGCGAACGGACTGAAAAAGAGGAGGACGGGGTTGTCCATGTTATCGAGCGCATCCCGGAAATTACCATTTCGCGCCCTGCCTTCCCACTCAACTTAATTACTATTACCCCTCGCGCGAGCATGGGCCGGTTTCGCGAAATGCGCGGTATCGAGGAGATCGGGGCCGGACTGCGCGCCGACGGCGGTCTCAGTTTCCATTTACCATCGATCTCGCTCTGGTCCTCGCCGCGTCAAAATATTTCTTTTACCAGCACAGCGGGAGTACGGATCTCATACTATTACGCAGATGAATTGATCTTCTCCCGCAAAGTGGTCGACCTATCGGCCAACCTCACCTACAGAGGCAGTGGAATCAGCAGTGAGATTTCTCATCGCTACCGCCGCGTTGTGGGAAGAAGTCCATTTGAGTTCGATCGTGTAGACAAAACGCACCACATCACTGCCAATCTGCGTATCGGAAGGGAGAGTCCTCTGCAGCTAACGATTACCGGAGGATATAATCTGGGCAGCGGGCAGATCGATCCGCTCTCTTTCAATATTAACTATCGCTTCGGCGCGGGATCAGTGACCTTGAAAGGAGTATACAACATAGCATTTGTTCGACTCGACCGGTTGACCTTTACCAGCGATTGGCGTCAGGAGGACGTGCATTTATCGTTTACTATTCCTTACAAGGTTGCGCAGGGAATCTTCGATACCAGTTCACTCCGTTTTGCCACCAGTGATGAACGGGGGATGATATCACTCTCCTTGAAATATGATCTGAATACCATGCACCTTATCTCAACCACCCTCAGCACTGAACTACTTTGGGGAGCGCAGTGGGGAGTTTCGCTTGGTTTTACTTACCGCGCAGTAGGATCGCTTACAGGAGTAACCGCCCGCTTATTCCGCGAATTTTATAATTGCATGCGCATCGGAGTTGAATATCGAGCAGGACAATTCTTACTTTACGTATCTATCCTCGCCTTTCCTGAGGAAATTCTACGCTATAAACCGGCATTATAGTTAATTGTAAGGTTCAATTTGCCCTGTTCCTAATTTAGAGTATAATCCCAATTAATGGGAAACAAGACGATCAATTGTGTAAACATTGGGGATGATTTTAGGAAAATGTCAGCTCTTTGATCTGCCGTTAAATCTCTCAGTTAAAACACAACCGAGAAAAAGGAGGGACAAATGAATAAAAAACGGATAGTTATTCCAATTATTGCGACTCTGGCAGTTGGTGTTCTTCTGGCCGGATCCTTATTGTTGCGGGAACACAATAAGTTAACGGACGCTCAG
>CAYSQQ010000114.1:0-3528 GCA_964433275.1 uncultured Thermotogae bacterium | reverse complement strand
CACTCCTTCGCAGGGAGAATCTTCTTAAGGTATATTTATTAACCCCCTCTAAAGAGGTAAATAGCGATAAGAATAAAATGAACCAACGGAGATCATGCTCTATGCCTTAAGGTCTTCGTGACTACATCATATACAAGCATGATGAGAAATATAGTGATAGTTGCTGTCATCTTCACGACACTGCCTGTGCTGCTCTGCGGCGCAAATCCTATCCCTCTCTACCTGGATCTGGAGCTGCTTCAACTTGACAACCCTCCTTTTCGCCTTGCAGACCAGGTAATGGTGCCGGTGGAAGAATTCAGCCGTTACCTCGGAGCGACAGTCGATTATGGTGGAATAATTGGGCAGAAACTTATCCGGTGGGCGAGGGGAATCACTCTTTTGCCAGGCGATTATCTCCACCCCAAGGATGGAATTTATTATATCGCTCTCACAGATATTGTCGCTCTTATCGGCGCTTCGCTGCATCAAATCGATGCTGCGTACCACGTACGTGTAGAACCGGTGCTTCTTAAAACAGTTGCGGTCGATATGGCAGGGATCACGCTTAGATTCGATTCATTCCTTCCGGTCACCTCGGTGGAGATAGAGGAGGATCTTCTTATTCTACGCTTTTACAATTGCCGGATCACACCTGAGATAAAGAGGCAGATCGACCTGGATGAGGGGAAGATTCGCTGTGTAACAATCCATTCTCTGTCGCCGCGGATCGTTCAAGTTCAAGTTCAATTACGCTTTCCTGCTCACATGCAACGCAAAGCGTTCCTTACAGAAGGTTTTTTTTCGGTGCAGTTACTCTTTGACCAAAACCCGTCAACGAGCGAGATCAGGGAACGAATCGGTCCGCATATTCAGCATCATGAGATTATACGGGATTTCGGTTGGGGGAATGTAAGGGTTAATTACCTCTATATCGCTGACTGGCGCAACCATTTTCGTCTTGTTCCAGTCGTTCCTGATAACGGAATCGGCGAGTTATCATCTCTTGCTGAGATGGCGCGTCGTTATGGCGCTGTTGCAGCGATCAATGCGAATTTTTTCGATACCGCGACCGGAGTTCCAGTAGGATTGTTGATCCAGGCAGGAACTGTGTTGAGCATCAATCATAGTCGGCGGGCCGCATTGGGAATTGACTTTTTCGGGAGACTTGCTTTTTTTCGTCCCAAAGTCGCTTTATTCCTCCGCCACCGAGATGAGAGAATCTCTCTTACCGCTGTCAATCGGCCCCTACGCGACAATGAGATAGTTATCTATACCCCTGCCTATATCGGTCCAATTTCCCGTCCGTTCGGCAGACTTTACCGGATAATCACTTTACGTCACGGGCGAGTCGTCTCCATCCGCGACAGCCAATTTATCACTGCTGCGCGGGGGGCCTATTTGATTGTTGCGAGCGGCGATAGCAAAAGATATTTAAGCGATATACAAGTTGGCGATATGGCGCGAATCGGGTTTGCACTTGATCCTGCTGATCCATTTATCACCGCCGCTGTCAGTGCCGGTCCACTGTTGATCAGCGATGGAATCGTTGCACTTGACTTGGAGTTGGAGGCGTTTGTTCCTGGTTCGCCGCTTGTAATGCGCCGCACTGACCGCAACCTGCTCGCTGTTGATTGGTTGGGGGGATTGATCTTTCTCACTGTAAACTATGCAAATTTTGCTGATTTAATCACCATTTTACATGCTCTTCCCTTGCGGATACAGCATGCAATGGCGCTTGACGGCGGGCATGCCAGTTCGATGGTTCTGCTCGACGGTATAATTTATCGTGAATTCGCCCGCGGTGGGCGGGTTGCTGTGGGGCTCGTCCTTGTTCCGCTCAATCGATAAGTCAATTTGTTCGCTTACCGATCACTGCACCACTTGTTCCCAGCTTCTTGCAGTAACGTTTAAGGATTCGACACACCCAGCCGCGGTCGCTGAAGTTAAACCGATTTGCCGGTTGACAAAACTTCGTATCACATGAAACGTCTTTGGCAAGATATCTCGTTTATCGCTCTGGCTACATCTATTTCCCGTATCTTCGGCCTGCTGCGTGATGTAATCATCGCCAATCGATTTGGAGCAGGAGTTCTTTATGACGCTTTTCTGATCGCTTATTTTTTCCCTCATTTTCTCCGGCGACTGCTGGCTGAAGGAGCGCTTTCCGCTGCATTTATTCCGGTCTTTGCCGAACTACTTGTGACAATGGGAAAAGAAGAAGCCGGCAAATTCGCCAATAATCTGTTGACGATTCTACTCCTTTTCTTCCCTTTTCTTATCGCCGGAGGGATACTCCTTGCCCCTCAGTATGTGCCACTGCTGGCCAGTGGGTTTACCAAACAGGAGTTGGGTCTTGCGGTAAGTCTCTCTCGCTTTATCTTTCCCTATATCGGGCTGATTGGAATAGCATCAATTTTGATGGGGATATTAAATGGGTATCAGCGGTTTTTTCTCCCTGCATTGGCACCTGTTCTATTCAACCTGGGAGTGATCAGCGGCGCTGTTTGGATTGCTCCGCGCTTGGCATCACCGGTGCACGGACTGGCGCTGGGAGTGATTATCGGAGGCATCGGACAACTTGTAATTCAGATTCCGTTACTGTATCGACTTAAATTTCGCTTTCGACCGAGACTACTACCACTCCATCCCGGGATCAAGAAAGTAAGAAGATTGATGATTCCCGCGATCATCGGTCTCGCGGTGATTCAGATCAATATCCTGGTCGATAACCGTCTCGCATCTTATTTAGCGCCGGGCGCGATCTCTTCATTACAGTTCGCAATGCGTCTGTTTCAACTGCCGCTGAGTCTCGTTGCGGTGAGTATCTCGACTGCTATTTTCCCTCGTCTGTCCACCTTCCTGGCGCGTAAAGAATATGATAAATTTGCAGGGATCCTTGCCATTGGAACCGGGTTGACGATCTTTGTCCTGTTACCTGCTATGGCCGGTCTATACGCGCTCGGCGGCAATATCATCCGCCTCCTGTTTGAGCATGGCAGATTCACTCCTGCTGATACAGCGCGTACCGTCAATATTCTCTATTTCTATTTGATCGGCTTGGCAAGCTATGGACTCGTCTTCCTGTTTACGCGAGCATTTTATGCGCTCGGCAAACCACGCATCCCGCTCATCGCATCCAGCATAGCTGTTGTTGTCAATATCGTGTTCAATTATCTGCTCATCGGAGCGATGCAAGCGAGCGGACTGGCTCTGGCAACAGCGCTCTCTGGTCTTGTCAATATGGGAATATTGGCCTTCTTCTTGCTGCAGCCACAGCGTGATGGAACAGAGCTGAAAATCAACCGGCGCTTGCGTCGCAATATCATTCATATAATGATTGGTTCGGTATTAACCTTCTTGTTCACCCATATCGCGGTGCAATTGATCGCTATTTATACCACATCCGAAATTGTGCTTGTCTTCGGCCCGCTGCTCATCGGATTGGGTAGTTATCTTCTCTACGCGTGGCGCAGCGGAATCTACCGCGAATTTTTTTCTGGAATGCGATTATGGCAGTAACAGTAACGGGGGAAGAAGGGAGAAAGG
>CAYSQQ010000113.1:0-3559 GCA_964433275.1 uncultured Thermotogae bacterium | reverse complement strand
ATGTGGAAAATAGCCAGGGAAAGTGTCAAATTTACTGGGGGTTCAGAATCCCTGAAGAACGCAAGGTGTGCTCAATCCAAGCATAGATCTCTTCCCGCGAACTTCCCTTGAACGTCAACACATCGCTCGAAGCGAGAAATGCGTTCAGTTCGTCGATATCCCTTACGCGTCTGTCTGTCATCATCAGAATCATGCCTCCTATGATGTGACCCACGCGCTTGCGATGCCAGTGTCATCTCATGCTCATCTCGCATGAGAAACACCACCTCGCTTCATGCTCATCTTGTATGGGGCAACTCTCACTTGGGACTATAATGATGTATGATAAGAAAGTTGGCGGCTCTTCGCATCGCCGTCCATCCGGCAACGCTCCTTCGGGGAGTGATCAGGCGCATATCTAAATCAACATATATGGAGGAACCGCAATTGAAGACGCTTTTAGTCTACTCGTCTCGCACTGGAAACACCAGGAAAGTCGCCGAAGCAATACTGGAGGTCATGCCAACCGGCACCATGATCTTTCCCGTGGAAAAAGCACCATCCCCCAATGGCTACGACTTCGTCGCCCTCGGCTACTGGGTCGACCGGGGAGGACCTGATAAAGCAGCCAAAGCGTACCTGACGAAGATCAAGGGAACAAAGATCGGCCTCTTCGGCACCCTTGGAGCCTATCCTGATTCTGAGCACGCGATTAAGGCTATGGCTAACGCCGAGACGCTGGCAAAAACCGACAACCAAGTGCTGGGACATTTCATCTGCATGGGCAAGGTCGACCCCGCGCTCACGGAAAGGTTCAAGGACCTGCCCCCAGATCATCCTCACTCCATGACTCCGGAGCGCATGGCAAGACATTTAGAGGCAACCAAACACCCCAACAACGATGATCTAACTATGGCCAAGAATAATTTCCGCGCAATAGTGAAGGATTTAGTGAGATAGCGGATTTACTCACTCAATCACCGCGTCTCTTCCTGCAGCCGTCCCGCGTAGTGCTTGAGCCTGACTGTCCGGTGAGTTGGACCCATTGGTCGGAGCAAAGGCACCAGGCTCGCTCTTGACCTCGTGCTATTCGCATAGGTTAATCCCCCCAGCAAAATCAGTGCGTTGAGAATTGTTTGTGATTTGTGGTTGCCCTTAGACACGAGTATGCCAAGAGCGTCGCGTTCATCTTCGGTAAGAGTCACGATGTATTTCTTCATATCCAATCTTCCCAGGTTGATCATGAAGAGAATATACGACATTACAAGACTGACGCGACACTATAGTTAAATCTTGTCAACTACTGGTTGACATTTCCTGCTGAAAAGAGTAGATTATAAGAGAAAATCACCAGCAAGAGTACCGGAGAGCTGGTTAAACCACAAAGGGGGGGGGGAAATGAAAATACGGATCGCTATTATCAGCGGAGTAGTAATACTGGGATTAGCGCTTGCCGCCGGGTGGTTCTTGCTTGCGCAGCGTGATATTGATCGTCTCTTCCGCGTCGAAGAACGAGCGAACATTCTCGTTCTCGGCCTCGATTACGTAGAAGGGATCACCCGCAGTGATACTGTCGTCGTTGTAAGTGTATCGCCGCAAGGCGAGGTGTCACTCCTTTCTGTGCCGCGTGATTTGCGGGTAAGATTCCCTGACGGCACTGTTGCTAAGTTGAACGTTGCCTATCTGCGAGGAGGTGGAGAACTGGCCCGTCAGGTTGTCAGTGATCTGCTGGGAATTCCAATTCAGTTTTATCTGGCTATCGACTTCGCGGGATTCGCTCAAATCATTGACCTTTTCGGCGGAGTGACGCTTATCGTCGAAGAGCCGATGTTTTACGTTGATCAGGCTGCTGATCCCCCGATTCATATCAATATCGCGGCGGGGGAACAGAGATTTGATGGCGCCACGGCGCTCGATTTCGTCCGCTACCGTGATTTTGTCTATGCTGATATCGGACGGATGAGACGCCAACAGCAGCTTTTGGCCGCCTTATGGAAGCAGGATCTCCATCTGCAAGATTTTGCTACAGTAAGCGGATTGCTCAGAACTGCGCGCGATCATCTACAGACAAATCTCTCTATATTCGATATGTATGACCTGGCAAGAATAATCCACACGGCGCAAATAGAGGAATTCCAGATGGCGGTCGTGCCGAGCACCCCAGCCCGCATCAATGGAGTAAGTTATCAGCAAATAGAAGTCGTCAGAATGGCTCAAGTCGTAACTGAGATCATCAAACGAGTTGATATATTAACACGGAGCGAGATAGTGGTAAGTGTGTTAAATGGGAGTGGTGTTCGCCTTTTGGCTACTCATACCGGGGGGTTCCTCCGCGAGCTGGGTTTTGTTGTGCCGCATATGGGTAACGCTGACGCGTTTGACTATCAACATACATACATCATTATCCTGGCTGGAATTGAACGCAAAGCACAACTACTCAAAGATGTGTTGCCGCCTGGCACATTAATCGTCTCTCCGGAAGAGTTCGGGCCGCGCTACAGCGCGGTGCGCCAGCGAGTGCCTGCTGGAACCGATCTCCTCCTTATTGTGGGAGAAAGATTCGAGGTGCCTGGTGGTGGATGACCTTCTCCTACTAAGAGAAGCGATCACGCTCATTGAAGATAAGAAAGGTGAGGACGTAATCGTCCTTGACATGAGAGATATCTCTATGCCGGTCAGCTATTTTTTGATCGCTTCAGGTGATAATCCAACGCATGTGAAGGCAATCGTCAATGCTCTGTTGTCCGCTCTTCCTGTACAAGTAATTCACAAGGAAGGAGTCACAGAGCGCAGTTGGGTTCTCCTTGATTACGGCAGCTTTGTAATCCATATCTTTCAACGAGAAATGCGGCAATTTTACGATCTCGATTCGTTGTGGAACGACTGTATGATCGACATTAAGCAATCCCGCTGCGCAGCATACCAAGCGGGCTCCTCGCTGTAAAAGAATACTTCTCGCTGCAGCCCGTTTTATGGACTGGATAGGACTCATCGTCGCATTGATCATTATGTGCATCGGTTTGGCTGGCTTGCTGCTGCCGGTCTTGCCGGGCGCACCGTTGATTCTGTCCGGGATGGTCGTCTATGGTCTGCTGGCGGGTTTTTACGAACTGGGATTAGGGTTCTGGATTGGACAGTCAATACTTGTCGCGCTCATATATGGAGTTGATTATATTGCGTCCACGGTCGGAGTAAAGCGATACAACGGTTCCCGCTCAGCTCTTGTCGGCAGCATAGTCGGCATAGTCATCGGTCTCTTTACCTTGGGATTTGCCGGCATAATTATCGGCCCGATATTGGGGGCGATAGCAGGTGAATTTATCGCCACAGGTTCATTGGAACAAGCGCTGAAGGTCGGTGTCGGCGCATTCATCGGAATCGCCGGCGGTGTGATCGCCAAGTTGATCATCGGAATCGTAATGATCACTGGCTTCTTGTTGGTAGTGATATTGTAAATACTCAGGAGCCAGGAGCCAGAATTCAGGAGTCAGAATGAAAAGGGAGCCAGCCAAGCATTTTCAAGACTTGATTGTTTGGCAAAAGCCTCATCAATTCGTTTTATCCTCTATTCTGGATTCTG
>CAYSQQ010000112.1:2186-3620 GCA_964433275.1 uncultured Thermotogae bacterium | reverse complement strand
TCCCTTGCCCTTTTTCGGGGTCAGGGACGACCCCGAATACTTAAGAGGCGGGGTTCACTGAATACTTGCCACTGCCTGGCACCGCGCCGTAATCACAAATCCATTCCTGATCCGACAACTTAAGTTCTGAATTGATGTAACCACAGTATTGGCATAGCTCACTAGAGGGGAAGCAGCGATTGATCTCTACCAATCAGCCACCATACCATGCAGTCTTGCAGCTAAGTTGCCGTCGAATTTCACCGAACCCCGCAGCAGCCAAAGATAAGGCCAAGGATGGTTGTTCAGCATCCCGGCCACATTCAAGTCTTCCCCACCCGGTCGATATTTGACACAGTTTTAATTAGCAAGTTGACACCTCCTTGCCTCACCCGCCATGGTGAGTGATCCACCCACTACCAGCAGATCCTCAGCGGTCAATAACTTGGAGCCTAAGTGGAGCGCTGCCGCCACTGATTCAGTCGCAGTATAAGGAATTGCAAGCGAGGTTGCAGCAGCGATCAATCGATCCAATGGAGCTGCTCGTTCGCTCTGCGGTACGGTCAGTATCACTCTGTCAAATAACGGGAAAAGGACGCGGCACATCTCCTCGATTTCTTTATCATTGAGTACACCAAATATAAGATAGCACGGTTTACCAGGTAAAAATTGGTTACTATAACGCATCACATCACTGGCTAAAGCCTGTGCTCCTGCAACATTATGCGCCCCATCGATGACGACGTACGGTCTGTGGTGCACCACCTCAAACCGGCCCGGCCAGTGGACACGTGACAGACCACGTAACACTGCACTATCCGGGAGCAATAATCCTTGTTCACGTAGAATTTCAATGGACTTACCGACTATTCTGAGGTTTTCCCGCTGGTATCCGCCCAGAAGCGGTATATCAACGAGTCGTTGAAAATCTCTCCACGCGAGGCTGTATACTGCTCGGCGCCAATCAAATTCCTTTCGCTCCACTATAACATCAGTAGTCGGAGTTAACAAGGCGCCAACGCGGTCGCATTCCCGCGATACGATCTCCTCAAGCGGCGCGGTAAGATCTCCGATAAGAAAAGGAACACCGTAAGCAGCGATCCCTGCTTGTTCCCATGCAACCGCCTCCACTGAGCCGCCGAGGATCTCCAGATGATCGCATTCCGTGTTGGTAAGGATCGATAGCAGCGGTGTTGCAACATTCGTTGCATCGAAACGACCCCCCAGTCCGACCTCGAGCACAATAAGCTCGACTCGACGACGAGAAAAATAAAGAAATGACACCGCAGTTAATGCTTCAAAGATAGTCGGTTTGTCTTCCGCCGCAGTAATAAGCGGGGATAATTCCGCCACGCATGTTGCTAAATCTTCTTTGCTGATCCACTCACTGTCAACTTGAATCCGCTCGCGAATGTCGATCAGCTCGGGCGAGGTGTAAAGGCCTACCCGGTAGCC
>CAYSQQ010000112.1:0-2086 GCA_964433275.1 uncultured Thermotogae bacterium | reverse complement strand
CGATCTGTTTCGCCGTGTTGGCCGGAGGCGTGATCTTCTGGTCTATTTCTATCTGATCAGCGCCGACCAATGCTGAGAAGGTGGGGCGTTTTTCTTCTATCATCGTGGTGATCATTTTGTTTTCTGTGTTGATGAGAACCTGAATCAGCGCCTTCGCTGGGATGCGCAGCTCGGCACGCACTCTTCTCACTGCCTTGACCATCCGTTGAAAGAGATCGACCAGCTCCTCTGCTGCTGGATCGATCTGTTTATGAGCGGCGCAGGGAAAGGGTTGAATAGCGATCGGCGATCGTCTGTGATCGATCCGTTGCCATATCTCCTCGGTAATGAACGGGACAAATGGATGGAGCAGTTTTAAAGTCTCTTGCAACAGGTAGTAGATGACTGCTACGGCGCTTTTATCATCTGCTCCGTCAAGGCGCGCCTTCACGATCTCCAGGTACCAGTCACAGAACTGATGCCAGACAAAGTCATAGATAGCATCAGCAGCGTGGTTGAAACTGTAAGATTCAAGGTAGTTACGTACCAGCTCGGTCGTCTTTGTCAACCGCGAGATGATCCATCGATCTTCTATCTCCACTAATTGTGGAAGTTCTTTCGGCCTGTCATCTCCTATTTTCAGGAGAATGAAGCGGGCCATATTCCAGATCTTGTTCAAAAAGTTACGGCTCGCTTCGATGTCTCGCATCGCAATGCGTATACCCCGCCCCTTAGAGGAGGATTGAGCAAGCGAAAACCGCAACGCATCCATGCCATAACGGTCTTTTATCTCTAATGGATCGATAATATTGCCGCGTGAGGAACTCATCTTGACCCCATGTTCATCCTCAACGAGCGGTGTGAAGTAGACCTCTTTGAAGGGAATATCACCTTGAAAATGGAGTCCCATCATTATCATCCGTGCAACCCAGAAGAAGATGATATCAAACCCGGTGATCAGGAGCGAAGTGGGATAAAAATAGTTGAGCTCCTCTGTCTGCTGCGGCCAACCCATCACTGAGATAGGCCACAGAGCCGAACTGAACCAAGTGTCGAGCACGTCTGACTCTTGCTCGATGTTACTGCTCTGACAGGCGCTGCACTGCTGAGGAGTTTCGATCGCCACCGTTATCTTTTTACAATCAGCGCAATGCCAAGCCGGAATACGGTGCCCCCACCACAGTTGCCGCGAGATACACCAGTCCTCGATGTTCTCTAACCAGTCGAAGTAGAGTTTCTTCCAGCGCGAGGGGACAAATTTAATAGCGCCAGTGCGGACCGCTTCGATCGCTGGTGCAGCGAGATCGGCCATAGCAATGAACCATTGCAGGGAGATAAATGGCTCGATCGGTGTGTCACACCGTTGGCAATGACCAACAGAATGGCGATAGGGAACGATCTTCTCCATCCGGCCACACTCTTTCAGATCAGCAACGATCTGCTTGCGGGCGACATAACGATCGAGGCCGGCATACGGACCGGCATTCGCATTGAGACTGGCATCGTTGTTTAGAATATTGATCTGTGGCAGGTTATGCCGTTTACCAATTTCAAAGTCAAGTGGATCATGGGCGGGAGTGATTTTTAGTATGCCGGTGCCGAATTTTGGATCGATCTCCACCGCAGCTACAATCGGAAGTTCCCGTTCCAATAGCGGCAGGACCGCTCTCTTTCCAAGCAATGAGTTTTTCTGTTGGTCACTGGGATTAACCGCAACAGCGCTATCTCCGAGCATCGTCTCCGGCCGGGTGGTGGCGACAGTGATATGATCGGCGGAATTTCGTAGCGAATAACGAATATAATAAAGATTACCGTCAATCTCGCGATGGATCACTTCCACATCGGAGATGGCAGTCTGACACCGTGGACACCAATTGATCAGTCGCTTATCACGGTAGATGTAGCCCTCATTATAGAGTCTGACGAATGCTTCGCGCACTGCAAAGGAGAGACCGTCGTCAAGCGTGAAGCGTTCGCGCCGCCAATCAGGTGAGGCGCCAAGCGCTTTCATCTGCCGCTGAATATGTCCACCATACTCTCTCTTCCACTCCCAAACCCGTTCTACAAACTTCTCACGACCGAGATCATGGCGTGTGCAATTCTCTTT
>CAYSQQ010000111.1:0-3699 GCA_964433275.1 uncultured Thermotogae bacterium | reverse complement strand
TCGATAACTTTAATTTTGTACGGTTTAAAGCAAAACTTCGTCATTTACACCGTCTCCTTTCAATTACGATTGATATCTGCTCTCTTACGCTCTCTGTCCCTGGAAAAAGAGAAGCTGGCTCCATTATTTCTATCTGCGTCGCGTGATGATTATTCTCGCGATCACCATAATTGCCAATCAGGACAGTCTCGGGTGATTACAGTCCGCCAAATTGTTCATTGCCCAGGTTGTACAACCGTTTCTTTTTCTCATCTGATAGATAGGAGGTTACAATCTCTCCCACAAAGATAGTATGGTCTCCAGTATCAAGTTGACCGACAACCTTGCATTCCATATTGACAATACATCTATCGATCAGCGGGGGGCGTACCTTACTGGCGGTTATCGCGATCAGCCCCAGTGCTTTGAACTTGTTGACGTCCCGCCCGGAATGGGTGCCGCAGTACAGCACCTCTCGTTCCATATCTTCACTGGGGAAGGCGAGGACAAATTCCTTTCCCTCTGAAACCAGCTTGTAACTGTAACGAGTCTTTCCGATAGAAATTGCAATCATAGGTGGAATAAATGAGGTGCACATACTCCAACCTAACGAAATAATATTTGGGATACCAGCAGCATCTACTGAGCTTACCAGGACGATACTTTCCGGATATTTCTGCTTCCATGCTTCAGGCGCTGTGACTTCACGCATTTTTGCAACCTCCTCTTTGTTTCTTATTTACAATCTTAAATGGTAGATATTCAATCGTAACGATGGGCCTACTGGATGCTGACCGTCAAAAGACTATTCAACAAACAACATCGTAAATCTCAAATTTCTCCTCTACCAGTCATATATGTGGCGCATTGAGGGGAAACAAGATTTGTTATATTCGTATATCGTATCCCAAACAGACGGCGGGCATAAAGCCCGCCGTGACTGGGTGCCAATAGTCTTGGCATCTTCTAATCGTGCGGCAGGAATGCGGAGAGATCGGGTATCTGCTCTGCTCCGCTCGGCACGGCGATCGTCGAGTCAATGAATGCATCGCCGATCGGTTCGCATCTTCCGCCTAAATGCGCCGCAAGGAACGCCTCAGTAACGGCGTAGAACGACAGCCTATTCTCTGGCCGGGCGAATCCATGCCCTTCATCTGAATAGAGGGCGTATGTTACTGGTATGTCTTTCTCTTGCATCGATTGCACTATCTGATCGGATTCGGCCTGCTTAACGCGCGGGTCGTTGGCACCCTGACCGATCAGTAGCGGGCGCTTGATCCGATCAACATGCGTGAGCGGTGAACGCTCAGTAAGGAATGCACGCCCCTCATCGGTGCGGTGATCGCCGACGCGAGTGGCAAACATATCAATCTGCGGCTGCCAGTATGGTGGAATCGATTCAAGCAGTGTTACCAGGTTTGACGGGCCGACAATGTCCACTCCGCAGGCGAACAGATCAGGGGTGAAGGTCATTCCAACCAGCGTGGCGTAGCCGCCGTAGCTTCCGCCCATGATCGCCACTCTCTCTGAATCAGCGATTCCTTTAGCAATCGCCCACTCAATTGCATCGACTAGATCATCGTGCATCTTCGCGGCCCATTCGTAGTTGCCGGCATTGATGAACGCCTTACCCAGCCCGGTGGAGCCGCGGAAGTTGACGCTCAACACAGCATAACCGCGGTTGGCGAGCATCTGATGCATCGGGTCGTAGCCCCAGGTATCACGGCCCCATGGTCCGCCGTGAACCAGTAAGACCATCGGCAGAGGCTGCTTTGGAATCGCTGCGTCGTCATCCTTGCCGTAGGGCAGGGTGTAGTAGCTGACAAGATTAAGCCCGTCGCGCGATCTGATCGTTACGGGATGCATTGTAGCGAGCGGCAGCCCTTCGAGCGCCTTACGGTTGGTGAACAGGAACTGTGCTTCCTTCTCAGCGCTCTGGTAGTGATAATAGCGGATCGGACCGTTATCCATCTCATAGGCGACGATCCAGTGACGATCGTCGAGGGTGCGGCTGATCACCTCGACATCGCCGTCTGCTATTTCACGCAGCGTTGCCATATCTTTGGTTATGGAATCATCAAGGATCTGCCACCTCTTACGCTCGCGTGTAAAGGAGACCGCCTGCACAGTCTTCTCGATAGGATGAACCATTGCGCCGCTGACATCAGCCTGTGGATCTTCGGCGAGCAAGGTTTGCTTGCCGGTCTTAAGATCGATCACGGTCAGCGCTGCGGTATTGCGATCACGGCTATCGATCATGTATAGCAGCTTGCCGGTCTTGTCGAAACCGACCGGCGATGTAGTGAGCAGATCCTCCATCGAAATCGTGATGAACGGCTCCCAACTATTCTCCTCAGTCGGCTTTAGGATCTCGCTTCCGCCGTCCGGAGTCATGCGTATGGCAAAGCGAACGTTGTAGTCATCGTCGGTGACAAATCTGGCAAAGCCATCGTTGCGCTGGATTAACCGGCGTTCTCCAGTTGCGATGTTGATCAGATAAAGGTCGTGAAACTGAGGGTTGCGATCATTTAAGCCGACGATGATCTCCTGCGGCGTTTTGTAGCTGGCTTGCTGTATCTGCGCCTGCACCCCCTCAATCGGGGTGAGGTCCTTGGTCTGATTGGTGTTCAGGTCGACGCTGTACAGACGCCAATTTTCATCGCCAGCCTTATCTTGGATATAGAGAATGTGATCGTTTGTATAAGCCCACACGTAGAAACGAATGCCGCGGTCTTGGTCGTCGGTGACCGGCCGGGCTGCTGTCGGATCATCAGTCGGTTCTACCCAAATATTCAATACATTGTTTACCGGCGCGAGATAGCCGATCTTCTTTCCGTCAGGGCTGATAGCCGCCGAGGCCTTATCCGGATTGCCGAACAGTACTTCGCGTGGGATGAGTGAAGTAATCTTGCTATTGGTCATCTTCTCCTCCTTATAATAATCGGGTTAGTTGTCGTCACTGTATTTTGGGATCACCTTTACTTGACACTTGTCAATGCGGCATCCACTATCTAATTTCTGCTGGAATATTCTGTTTTCCGTGCACTTTTCTATTGCCGTCTTCAATCTGCCGGTATCGGCCGGGCAGGCAAAGGTTCGATACCATAAAAGAACAATTCGACATGATCATCTTGCGCATTAACACCATATATGTTCTCGCCGATCACTGCCTTGTTGGTCACCCATAGTTCGCCTGCGTGCCAATAAAGAGAAACAGGCAGCAAGAATCCATCCATTGCTGCTCTTACCTGTAAGATAAACGCAAGTTGGATTGGCAATTCATCTTTTGTATTGGTAGCATCATTGTGCAACCAATCAGTCAGTTCCTTAATCGATATGAAGTGCCGCGGATATTTCACCCGTTTTAACTCGTCAGATAATGTTAAGTTGATATTCTGTTTTATGGCAAGGGTGTTTCGTACATTTTCAAGGCAGGAAACCTTTAATTGATTCAATCCTGTCATCCATCACACTGATGCCATATATAGTCTTGTTTATAATTGCCAGATTGATTGCCCGTAGTTCACCTTGTTGCCAATAGAAGGAGACTGGAAGTAAGTATCCATCCATTAAGGCTCTTGCCTGTAAGATAAGAGCAAGTTGGATTGGCAATTCATCTTTCGTATTGGTAGCATCGTTGTGCAACCAATCAGTCAGTTCCGCAACCGATATGAAGTGCCGCGGATATTTCATCCTGCTTAACTGGTCAGATAACGTCAA
>CAYSQQ010000110.1:0-3756 GCA_964433275.1 uncultured Thermotogae bacterium | reverse complement strand
TCTCTGTCGCAATTATTCCTCTTTCTCCTCTTTTTCCTTTTTCAAAGCTTTCCCGATCTCTTCCAGCCGCTGTTGTACGCGCGCAAAGACAGTCTGTGGGGTAAAGGTTCCATCTTCACGCATCGTTCCCGCCGGAACTCCGGTGAGAACTTCAATTCCTTCTTCAATAGTGGAAATAGGGTAGATATGAAACTTTTTCGCTGCCACTGCTTCGACAACCTCGTCTTTTAACATCAGGTTATCGATGTTCGCCTTGGGGATCAGGACTCCCTGTTTACCAGTAAGTTCCTTGGCTTTACATACCATATAGAAACCCTCGATCTTTTCATTCACCCCGCCGATCGGCTGAATTTCACCTTTTTGATTGACCGATCCGGTAACAGCGATTCCTTGATCAATCCGCAGGTCAGCAAGGCTGGAGAGAATGGCATATAATTCCGTGCTTGAAGCGCTGTCTCCATCGACCTGTGAATAACTCTGTTCAAATGTTAGACTGGCGGAAAAGCTGAATGGCTTCTTCTTCGCAAATTTCTCGCCGAGGAAACCTTTCAAAATCATGATTCCCTTTGTATGGGTCTTGCCACCGAGTTTTGCTTCCCGCTCAATATCGACCACCCCGTCTTTACCTGTATAGACGTTAGCAGTAATGCGCGATGGCCGGCCAAATGCAAAGTCGCCCCATTGGTGAACCGCAAGGCCGTTGACTTGGCCGACTACTTTTTTGTCAGTATCGACGAGAATTTGGCCGCGGATGATCATCTCACGGATTTTCTCCTCGGTCATATTCCTCCGTTGATCCTGCTTCTCAAGCGCTCTACGTACATGTTCAGCCGCAACATGTAATGCGCCGACCTCTTTGGCCCAATAGCAGGCTTCTTTGATGATTGAAGTGATCGTGCTGAAGCGGCAGGACAGTTTCTGCTGATCTCCAGCCAATTCACTTGCATACTCCACTATCCTGGCTACTCCTGTCCTATCGAACGGACAGAGACTGGGATCTTCTTCGCATTGCGTCCTGATGAATCGCGCGAAATCCTGTTCACAACCGGGAACCCACGCCATCTCTACATCGAACTCACTCTTTACCGTAAACAGTTTTTGAAAATCCTCATCATAATGGTGGATCAGTTCGTATAATAACGGGCTGCCAATGATGACAATCTTTACATTCAGCGATACTGGTTCCGGTTTAACTCCTTCCGGAGCGGCATAGCCGAGCATCTGAGCCGGATCCTCGATCTTTATCTCCCGCCGCTTAATCGCAATTTTCAACGCTTCCCAGGATATCCCGAACCGGAACAGGTTACTGGCAGTAAGAACCAAATAGCCGCCGTTCGCCCGATGGAGGGAGCCGGCACGGATCATAGTAAAATCAGTCGTAACGAATCCAAATTGAATCCGCCGCTCTAAAGAGCCGAAAAGATTAGGGTAAGTGGCATTCTCTTCCACAATCACCGGCGCTCCTTCTGTTGTGGAATTATCTACCAATAGGTTGACATCGTAACGCTTAAAGCGGTCAACTTGCGGCATGGGCATGGGCATAGGTAGGGGCATTTTCGGCGCTTGATTTGTTCCCTGCTGAAAATCCTCCAGATTGGCGATGATGTCATTTTGTACATCTGCAAGGAACGTGACTACTTTTTCGATATGGCCATATTTCTCTGTTAACTTGGTAAAACGGGGTTCAATCATAAATAAGACCGCCTCTTTCGCCAGCTTTCTTACCTCTTCTTCCCGTGCCTCTTCGACCGCTGTTATCTCCTGCATCGCTCCCTTGATCAATTCCTGAACCTCAGCTTGACGATCGATGATCCGTTGTTTCTCTTCCGGCGAGAGCGTTTCATATTCCTCCTGGCTAAGAGGCTCTTTCCCTTCTTTTAACGGGATAGTATTGACACCGATCGGTGTTCTCTGAATAGCGAATCCGTGCTTTTTCGTATCTTGTTCCAATTTCTCAAATAGCTTTGTCTTGTGCTCAACGAAGCGCTCGCTGATCTTCTTGCTCCGTGCCCTGAATTCATCGGATTCAAAGACTTTTGGAATATCGCGTTTAAGGCGAGAGATAAGTTGATTCATATCAGCGCGCAGCTTGCTTCCCAGTCCCGGAGGAAGTTCGATATAATGTGCAGTGCGTGGATCATCAAAGTTGTGGACATAACATAAATCAGGTGGTGTTGGCTCACCTTTACTGATTTGACTTAAAAAGTGCTCTACCGCTGATATTTTACCAGTCCCTGCTTCGCCGGAGACGTAAATGTTATATCGGTTTTTGACGTCTTTTACTCCCAATCCCAATTTGAGCGCCTCAATCGCTCTTTCCTGTCCGATGATGCGGTTGAGTGGTTCCAATTCATCAGTCGTCGTAAAATCAAAGATCGACGGATCACATTTCCGTCGCAAATATAAATCTTCCAATCTCTTGATCATATCATCCTCCTTAATCTATAATCTTACTCAAGAGAGCTGGATATTTGCAAAGGTAAAAATCAATGCGCCATACAATTAAAGTTAGGTTTAACGTCTTGCTACTGCTACTGGTAATCCTTGTCGCTGTGGCGGTAACTGGTAACCGCCACGTTACTCAAGGGACTTATCCCGCCATTTTGCCGCTTATATGCCGCCCGGGAACAAGCGCTTACCTTGCTGCTCTTGAGGAAGCATTCCGCGCTGCTGCAGAATATATTCACATCGCTATTATGTCCGCTCGTTATTACGACTGCGTTGATCGCGATCAACTGTGGCGCCAATTGGTCGCTGCTGCCGGCAGAGGAGTGGAAGTAAAGGTCCTGTTTGACCAGAGCGATTGGGCGCCGCGAATTAGAGAACGGAACAAAGCAGCTTTTGTCTTTTTGCGCTCTCATGGCATCGAAGTCCGCTTTGATGCAGCTGAGATCACCACCCATGCTAAGCTGGTGATAATCGACGGCGAAATAGTGATCCTCGGTTCGTCCAACTGGAACCACAGTGCCTTCTATCATCAGGAACAGGCGAATATCATCGTGATTTGCGAGGTGACAGCCGGTGCCTTTGCCGCTTATTTCACTCGCTTGTGGGAAGATGAGTTGGGAGAAGAGACGATTCATCTCGATCTCACCGCGCTTTCCGAAATCGGCCCTGCGGTGATTCCGCTCTTTGATACTCATGACACGCAAATTTACGGCGATGTACTTCTCCGGTTGCTCAATCTTGCCCGCCGCTCAGTGTATGTGGTTATGCATCGCATCGCTCACTATCCCCATTTTCCCGACAGTCTGTCTAACAGAATCCTCGCTGCGTTGGTTGACGCAGCGCAACGCGGTCTGGAGGTGAAAGTGATCATCGATGACAATGCCCCCTTTTCTACGTGGGCAGAACATAGCAAAGCAGCTGCTCTTTACCTGTTAATGCGCGGTGTCTGTGTGCGGTTCGATGATCCTGCTCTTATTACTTACGCCAAATTGGTTATCATTGATAGCGAAGATATCCTCCTTGGGTCAACCAATTGGAATTTTCACTCATTGGAGAGGAACAACGAGGTGAATATTGCTATTTTACAGACACCGCAGGTTGCTGCCCTTTACGAGCAGTTCTTCTGGTCCTTGTGGAGGGATGGAATATCACTCCGCGATTGAGATATGGTATGATCGGTGCGGAAAAGAGGCAACGGGTAATGGGTAAATAGTTCAAGGTTCGAAAGTTCACGGTTCACGGTTGGGAAACAATGAAGATTAGAAGGATGAGATTCGCTGTAACCGCCTTCCACAGCCGCGTGAGTCA
>CAYSQQ010000109.1:0-3865 GCA_964433275.1 uncultured Thermotogae bacterium | reverse complement strand
CTACTTTCCAATTGAGGTTGAATTTTTTAGCTAAAGAATATATGCTTGCTTTGAAATCTCAGCTTGCTGGTCTGACGGCCAGAACGTCTCGTTAATACCGAGCTTTAGTGTTAGTCAGGTCAGCAAATAATGCAGGAATAATCTCTCTTTTTTCAGTAGCCATTCTACGAAAGGGCTGATTTTAAGATATAAGCGAATGAATATTTGCCGGAATTCACCGAAAAAACAGTTCGTAAAAAGAATAATACGTAAGATAAGCAGCGAGATAATAGCCGCTGTTTTTATTCTTGTCTGTGTCTTTGCTGTCGGAAGTTTATCTTTTGCCTATTTTGAAGATATAAGTCTATTCGATGCAATTTATTGGGTTTTTGTTACAATAACGACAATTGGATTTGGTGATATTGTGCCGACAACGGTCGGGGGCAGGGTGACTTTCTTCTTTGTCGCTCTTGGAGGGATAGGGACGATCGCGTTAGTATTAGAGCAGCTCATCTCTATATCGACTAAGCAGCAATTCAGGAAGATGTTCGGATTGAATAAGGTTAAATTGCAAAATCATATAATTATCGTTGGGTATAATGAGGTCTCCGAAGAGATCATCAAGACTTTTCAGCGGCTGGCTGATAAAGAGTTTATTGTGATTCTGCGCGAGCATAAGAATATCAGCCAGGCGGAACTGAATTCAAAAGATATCAAATATATTATTGGTAATGTTACTAATCACGAAGTTTTTGAACGGGCTAACATCAGACAGGCCGATACGCTCATCATCGCTACTGAAGATGATGCAGAGACATTGATGATCGCTCTTGTTGCGAGAAAAATCAAGCGGGATATCAACATCGTTGCGAGTTGTCTGTCCAGAGATCATGTGAATATGATGGAGCAAGCAAATATCAACCATATTGTATCCTCTTCGGAAATAGATGGGATACTGCTGTCCAACGCGATAACAGAGCCGGTAGTAACCAGTTTCATCACAAATGCCATCTCGCTTGAGCCGGGGCTTGATTTTAAACAGATCATTATCGAGACAGAGCAGAAACTATCAGAAATCAAAATACGTAGTAATGAAAAGATCATCGCTTGGCAAAGAAGATCAAGAGAAGATAAGCGAGAATTTGTGATTGATCTGCATGCTGACGATGTACTACACCAAGGTGATTGCCTGATATTGATCACGGAAGACTTTAAATAGTTGTCTGTCCTGGCTTTAGTTACCTGATGCAGCGCTGATTGAAATGCCAGAATCGTAATTAATCACAGCTTGAGAAAGCAGGGAAATATTGGGAAGAAGATGGAACTACGAGATGATAAGAGACAGCGTTTTGATTTTCTCCTCGACAGAACAGAAGAGATGGTTGAGAAGGCATCCGACATGGAGAAGACACTCATAGCCATTTGCAACCTGCTGAAGGATAATTGCACGCATTATGACTGGGTTGGATTCTACCTGGTGGATCAGTCGGGCAAAAGAGAACTCGTGCTCGGTCCATTCGCCGGCGAGCCGACTGAACATGTACGAATACCGTTTGGAAAAGGGATTTGCGGTCAGGCAGCAGCAAGAAAAGAGACATTTATTATCCAAGATGTTTCAACAGAGGCAAACTATCTCTCGTGCAGTCCAAAGGTAAAATCTGAAGCAGTGGTGCCAATTATCAACGCAGGAAAGATCGTCGGGGAGCTTGACATAGATTCTCATCGTTGCGCAGCGTTTACAAAAGAGGACGAAAATTTTCTCAACCAGGTCTGTAAAACTGTCTCCAAGCTGTTTTAGGTATATAATGGAAATCATGAACTGGTTAAAGTAAAGATGTTACGAACAATTGTTCTCGTGAAACAACACGCAAAACTACGCTATTCTCTTATCTTACAACAGAGCGGTACTGTGTTGATGCACTCCTGGGATGTCGATACTTTAGTCAACCCCTTCCCTGTAGTCGGGCTTGTCTCTGAACCCGCCGAGCATAGAAGGTCTAACTTGCACTTTTTTAAGGTCAGAGGCGACGCTGAATACTTATCCTGGGAATACCAGCTCAAATTCAGTATAAACGATGGAGGTAGATGGTTGTGCAGGAGCTGAAAGAGCGGTTTCAACGCGAGGCGAAGATTCTCGCTGATGGGATAATCAAAGTCGATTCGTTCCTCAATCATCAGATCGATTGTAATCTTATGTGGCGCATTGGAGCAGAGATTGCACGCCGGTTTCAGCGCGATAGAGTGAGTAAGATTCTCACTGCTGAGGCATCAGGGATTCCTGCCGCCCTAACTACCGGAATACACCTCTCTGTGCCGGTGATATATGCACGCAAACGCCAGCCAGTAACAATGGTCAATGGCTGCTATCGTCGGCTGGTTGTTTCGCCGACTAAGAAAAGCAAGACCGAGCTGGTAATATCCAGTGAGTGTCTGAGTCACAGTGACCGTATCCTCGTCGTAGATGACTTTGTTGCTTCAGGTGAGACGACTCTCGCCCTCCTCTCCATGGTAAAAGAAGCAGCAGCAACGCTCATCGGGGTAGCAGCGGTGATTAATAAACGCTATTCCGGCGGGGAAGCAAAGATTGCTGCCCAGGGAATCAAGATAGAAACACTTGTCAGTATTATCGACATCCGCGAGGGAAAGTTCATCCTGGAATAGATGCAGGAACAGAATTAAACGCCACTCTTCCAGGACGAAGACAAAATTTATCCCCCTATTTTGAATTGCGTCTGACTTTTGTAAGCAGCGATCAACTGCGGTGGGCGAGACCGACGAGTTCGGCGAGGGATATTTTCTCTTGCTGTAAGTATCGGCGCATTCTCTCCTCAATCTCAGCAAAGATGGTAAGACCTTTGTAGGCGACTCCTGTGCCGATCTGAACCGCCGTTGCTCCGGCAAGAAGAAATTCAATCGCATCTTCACCCGTCACAATTCCACCGGAACCGACGATTGGGATGCCGACTGCCTGATAAAGCTCATAGACGGCCCGGATCGCTATCGGTCGAATTGCAGGGCCAGAGAGTCCACCAGTGATATTCCCTAATAGCGGCCGTTTTATTGTGATGTCAATTGCCATTGCCGGCAGGGTGTTAATCGCTACGAGCGCGTCAGCGCCACCGGATTCAGCGGCCTTGCCAATCATTGTGATATCAACGACCACAGGAGAGAGTTTGGCCAGTACCGGAATTTGCACCGCCTGTCTGACCGCATACACCATCTCTTCCACTGACTGAGGGTCGCTGCCCACTGCCAAACCGTATCCTGAGGCATGGGGGCAGGAGAAGTTGATCTCGATCGCAGCAGCAACAGGAGCGATGATCGCTGCCACTTCGGCTGCTTCCGCTGGTATGCTGCTGTAGATACTGGCGATAAGCGGCACTGATGCTGCGTAATTATTCCATTGCGCCAACTCAGCGGCAAAGACTTCTACGCCGGGATTGGGTAACCCCATCGCATTCAAATAGCCACAGTCGGTCTCGACGATAGACGGTCCGGGATATCCTGGCCGCGGAACAAGCCCCATGCTCTTCGTCGTCACGGCGCCGATACTGCATGCAGCCACCCGGCGCAAAATATCATTCCCTGTACCGAGGATGCCGCTGGCAAGGATGAGCGGGTTCTTCAATCTAATTCCACCCAGTTTAATTTCAAGCATAATCAGATGTTATCCTTATTTCAGTAAATATTCAGTCAACTCCGTTCTCTGTAGTCGGGCTCGTCAGACAACATTCAGTAATCAGCTTTCAGCCCTCAGTAACTTGCACTCGTGAGTCGGCAGTCAGCGGTCAACAGTCGGCAGTCAAAAAATAACCTGTAGGGGCACGGCATGCCGTGCCCGTTAACCGAACGAGATTGCTTCGCGGACTCGCAATGACAGATTCTG